>JAADFP010000011.1 GCA_013152825.1 Caldisericota bacterium
CTGCCATCCTGGACTTTGACCGGGGCATGTACGGCGACGTAGAACTGGAATTTGCCGTGCTGGATACCTATGCCTCCGCCACTCCAGAGTTCTTTGCCGGGTATGGCCGTCCCAGACCCCAAACCTACAAAGCACAGGTAAGAAGAACACTTTACCTGGTATACGAGCTAATAAAATATGCCTTTATCAGGCTCGCCCGCAACAATAGACCTCGCGTAGCCAGAGGGCATGTTAACCAATGCCTCTCCCTTCTGGGAAAAATATAAACAAAGACACTCGTTAGACTTTAGACCTTAGACTATAGACATTAGGTTGTTTCAGGAATGGGTAGGTGCAGTAAACAGTTAATAAGTGAGTAGGGAAGATGCAAGATACAGGATGCATGATGTAGATTCCTGCTTTCGCTCCGATGTTCATCGGAACAGGCAGGAATGACGCATGAAGATACAGGATTCACAATAAATAATGCAGACAACCAGCTTTACCTGTCATACCTGCGGAAGCAGGTATCCAGAGATGGATAGAAGTGAGTAAGTTAGGAAGTAAGTAAGAAACAAGATACAGGATTCCCGCCTGTCCCGATGCATATCGGGAAGCGGGCAGGCCTGCTTTCACCCTCCTGACACATCTCGGGAGGACAGGCAGGAATAACGTAGGAGAAACAGGCAGGGGAAGGACGGTGGACGGACAACGGTTACCGTTTCCCGCTACCCAACCGCAACCGATTGACGAGTTAGACCTTAGACAGCTACAAATTCCCCCGCTTTTTGCTAAAGAAAGAAACAAGAAATTTTGTTATAATAGCATCCAGATGGAGAGGTGCGAGAGCCTGGTTGAATCGGCACGACTGGAAATCGTGTTTCCGGTGGAAATCGGTCCGGTGGAAATCGGAACGTGGGTTCGAATCCCACCCTCTCCGCCATCTACTGCCCAGTTAGCAGGAGGATTTTTTCAAGAGCTGTCTACGTATTCGTATCTGTAAAGTTGCTTTTTTTCTACATTTAGCCTCTTTTTCTGGTCATCCCCCCCCTTTTTCCAGGTAAATCTATCCATTTTTATATGAGCGGAAGATGCTGCTTCAAAGAGTTTTGATGCTTCTCGCTTCTCTGGAGACAGGAGAAAAGTAATCCAGGCCATGTGGCCATTGCCATCCGTCACCCGCAGGTAGTAGCAATGATATTTTTTCAACACTGCATCCAAAAATGACTATGCTCTACCAAACTTTTGACTCAATTAAAAAAATCATTCGGGTCGGTTCGATTTTTATTTTAGTGCTAAATTTGGGGTGATGTTAAATAATCTATTTACAAAATGTTAAATGTTTGTTATCCTATGGACATAGGAATATCGCTTAAACAAAGAAAATTTTGCGATTGAATGTTAAATATCTTGAATTATGCCTGCAAATTTTAGACATATTGATTTACGTTTAATTGATCCGCCTTTCGGGTCGGACCTCAATACTTTAATTTTAGAGCTTGATTACTTGCGTAAAAAACCTCTTGCCGGCACAACTCACCCAGCAATATTTTTTCAATTGAAGAACATCTTTCATTTTTTAGAGAGTATTGGCTCCGCGCGTATTGAGGGAAATCGGACAACATTAGCTGAGTATGTGGAAAAAAAAATTGAGGGCAACAAGGTCAAGGATGAAAAATTTTTAGAAATTGAAAATAACGAAAAAGCGCTTGATTTTATTGAGAAGTATATAAACAATCATAAAATAGAGCGTTTATTTTTAAGTGAACTACACAAAATAATTACTCAAGATCTTACACCTCCACCAGAAGGAGAAGGAAGCAAAAATCCGGGAGAATATAGAATGACCAATGTAGCCATTGCCCGCTCCTCGCACATACCACCGGATATTTCTACGGTATCATCATATATGGATGAGCTTTTTGAATTTATTAACAAACCAGCTCCACCTCAATATGATCTTCTTAAAGTTGCTCTTGCTCATCATCGCTTTGCCTGGATACATCCTTTTGATAATGGGAATGGCAGAGTTGTTCGTCTTTTAACATACGCAATGCTAATTAAATACGGCTTTAAGGTTAATATAGGCGGAAGAATTATTAATCCAACCGCTGTTTTTTGCAGTAATAGAGAAAAATATTATCAATTCCTATCTTTGGCAGATAAAGGAGACAATAACAGTCTCCTGAGATGGTGTGAATATGTATTAGGGGGACTAAAAAATGAAATTAATAAAATTGATAGATTGCTTGATTATAATTATTTAGCGCAGAAGATTTTGCTGCCTGCCTTGAATTTTGCTTTAGATAGAAAATATATTACCGAAGTTGAATGTAAGGTTTTAACAATCGCTGTAAAAAAACAGCCTATGCAAGCACGCAATGTAAGATCTGTTTTACCGGGGAAATTGCCTGCTGAAATTTCCAGAATTATTAGAAGACTAAGAAATAAAAGAATGCTTCAGTCAGAACGAAAGAATACAAGGAAATATGTATTAAAATTTGAAAATAATTATTTATTGCGAGGAATTATAGAAATGTTAAATAAAGAAGGTTTTCTACCTATTCCTATTAATAGTTAACTATGCTTTACGGAATCTTACCCTGCCGCCGGCTGCTCTTCCTTATCTTTTTCACTCCTCAATCCAGATAGGACTTGACCAGGCCATGTGACCGTTGCCGTCAGTTACTCGAACGTAGTAGAAAAGGGATAGGGTTTTGGCTAATTCATGCTTTCAAAAGTTATCCTATCTCAATCATAGTATACAATATAGCCCAAGGCCCGAATTGTAAGGTATAATAGAGGGGCAAATGTATAAGTTGCAAGATAATCTATCCAGAAGATACACACCGAAGGATTACTTTCTACTGGCAGGAGTAATTTTATCGGGAGGTCTTTTAAGATTAATTTCCCTGGGTAAATACTCTTTCTGGCCTGACGAATTAGCTTCTTTCCAGAGGGCGCACTTACCCCTGCCAGCTTTAATCAGAGAGCTTAAGGGTAATCAGCCTCTTTACGAAACTTTCATGCACTTCTGGGTGAAGCTCGGTTCCTCCGATGCTTTTTTTCGCCTTCCTTCAGCGCTTTTCGGTATTATTGCTCTCTATTTCCTTTTTCTTCTCAGCAGGGAATTTTTCAGCAAAAAAGTGTCCTACACTGCTGTTATCTTCTTTGCCTTCTCTCCCCTGCATATTCTGTTTTCTCGCATAGGCAGGGTATACTCCCTGCTTACTCTTCTGGTTATTCTTTCCCTGTATTTTCTCTATAAATGGAGCAAGGAAAATAAATTTTCCTATGGGGCTGGCTTTATACTATTCACTACTTTGAGTCTCTACGCTCATTTCTCAGCCTACCTCATTTTCCTGGCTGAGTTTTTATGGGTTATCTACAGTGGAATAAAGGGGAAATTTTCTGCCAAAGACTGGCTGAAGAATTTATGGCTGTTTCTTGCCGTTTTCCTTCTTGTATTCCCCTGGTTATATTACTCTGCCCGAGCAGTAGTCCGCTTTTCTTCCGCCCCCTACTACTCTTCCCAGGCCGGCAAGCTAATGAAACTGTTCTTCCTGCCCTATTCTTTCCTGGCCGGACTTAACCTCAACCCATTTCATCTCTACGTAACTATCCCCCTCACCATAGCAGGGCTTTACCTTTTTCTGCTTGGACTGAAAAACCCTAAAACTCTTGTTCTTTTCTCCTTTTTCCTTCCCTTTCTGGGAGCCTGGAAAATACCGGCTGTCTCCCCCAAACATGTAATCTACCTGCTTGCTCCTTTTTATCTATTCATTGCCCGGGGGATATACAGGCAAGGGCTGAAATTAAGGATATTTATTTTAGCCCTGCTTTTACCTGGTATAATACTATCGCTATGCAATTACTTCCAGGGTAAAGATTTTGTTGATGCCTCAATGGTTACTCCCTGGGAAAAAATAGCAGAAACCATCCAGAACCAGGAAAAGAAAGGAGAAATAATACTGATAGAGTCAGACATAAAATTTCCCTACGGAATGCGGGTAGACCTATTTCGCAGGTATTACAAAGGTAAGCTTCCGGTAAAAGTGCTCGATTATAGCTGGAGCCCCCGGCAAATCCAGGAAATCTCCCGAGGATTTGAAAAAGTCTGGATTCTTCTATATGATGAAAGCAACCCGGCAAAGTTTCGGGAATTCATGGAAAAGAGCGGCAGTATCCTGTATTTTAAGGGTTTTCAATGGGAGACCCATACCCTGAAAGGCCTAAAAGAAGGATGGAGCAATAGGAATAAGTACGCTTCCTTTCTCTACGAACTTTATTTATGGAAAAGATAAGTCAGAACAAGTTATTAGTCTTGCTCTTTCTCCTGTCTTTTCTCCCTCGCTTGATCTTCATTCTCACTTTGACTACTCCCTTATTACCCGATGAACATACCTATCTACAAATGGCTGAAACCATAAAAGCAGGGAAAGGGCTTGCTTATCCCCAGGTAACTGCCTCCATGCCGCCTGTGTATCCCTACTTTGTCACCTTGACTACTTTTCTGCCTATTAACCCTCTTTTTGCCCTGCGCTTTTTCCAGTCAATTTTAGCCGGCATCCTATCCATTTTAATATTTATACTCGGCAAAGAAATATTTAATAAGCGCACAGGCATTCTCTCCTCCCTCATCTACTCTTTTTACCCTGTACTTATATTCTTTACCGGCCTGGTCCTCTCGGAAACACTCTACACCTTTCTTACTTTTCTGTTTATATTATCCCTCTACTTTCTTTATAAACATCCTTCCTGGAAATGGATGGTAACTTCAGGAATCATCGGGGCACTTTCTGCCCTGACCAGACCTTCCACCGTGAGCCTGATTCCCTTCGTCTATCTTCTAAGCATTATCTACGTTTTTAAGAAAAGGCAAAGCATTACTCCTCTTCTGTGCAGCTTGTTGCTTCTGGTAATTGCCTACTCACCCTGGGTAATAAGAAACTGGATAGTATTTCACCATTTCATCCCCACCACTACTGATGGTGGATGGGTGCTTTATTCCGGCAACAATCCTATGAATAAGAGCGGGGGGGGTATAGAGGGAATTGACGTGAAATTTCCCGAAGAAGCCAAGAAACTTAACGAGATAGAAAGAGATAAATATTTTAAGCAAAAGGCAATGGAGTTCATAAAGTCTCATCCCAAGCAGTTTATTCTGCTTTCTTTCAAGAAATTTTCCCGTCTATGGAGGCTTTACCCTGCTCCCACTTCCGGTTATACGCAAACCAAATTTATACTCATAATGCTGCTTTCCTACGGGGTTTTGCTGCCATTTGCCATAGCCGGGTTTTTCCTTTCCCTACGGCAATTCCCGCAAACTTTCCTGCTTTTGCTCCCTTTAATCATATTTACCCTCACCCACATGGTTTTTATAGGTTCCATACGATACCGGGTTCCCCTCCTCCCCTACTTTATAATTCTCTCGGCCTGGGGACTGGATAGAATGTATGTTCGGCTAAAATCATGAAAGTATCCATTATAATTCCTGTTTACAACGAGGCAGCCACAGTAGAGAAAATTGTGGAGAAAGTCTGGAATCTTCCCATAGAAAAGGAGCTTATCATAGTGGATGATGGTTCTACGGACGGTTCGCGGGAAATAATAAAAAGCATAGAGGATAAATACAAAGACAAAAAAGATATGAAATTCATCTATCACCAGGAGAACAAGGGAAAAGGCGAAGCTATTAAAAATGCCCTGAAACTAATAGAGGGAGATATTGTGGTAATCCAGGATGCTGACATGGAGCTTGACCCGGCAGAAATACCCTCCCTGATTGAACCGATAAAGCAAGGTAAAGCCCGGGTGGTATACGGTGCACGTTATATCAAACCTGAACAGAGAAAGAGGCCATTTTTGAGAAACCTGGCCAATTACATCCTAAGTCTAACCGTAACCTTACTCTACCGCCATAAGATAACTGACGAAGCAGCAGGATATAAAGTATTCCTTGCCTCCGTAATAAAAGATATACCCCTTAACTGCCGGGGTTTTGAGTTCTGCCCGGAAATAACCGCAAAGGTATTGAAAAGAGGGGAAAAAATACTGGAAGTGCCCGTTTCCTATGACCCGCGTACAGCAGAAGAAGGAAAAAAGATTTGCTGGAAGGATGGGTTCAAAGCGCTCTGGACCCTTTTCAAATACAGATTCGTAGGTTAAATGGAAGAGAAATTATTTTCGGAAGAAGATGAGTGGGACAAGTGGGTGGAAATAAACACCTGGGGAAGATACACCTATCTTTCCGGGTATGGGAAAGTTTTAAGAGAAATGTTTAAATTCCCCTCTTTCTATCTTATAAAGAAAGAAGAAAACAGGATAAAAGCCATTTTCCCGCTATTTCTATTGAAGAATTTATCTGGCAAAAGGTATCTGCTCTCCCTTCCCTTTTCTGAATACGGAGGGCCCCTGGGAGAAAGCAGCGCGTTTTTACCCCAGATAGAACAAATTTTAAAGGAGACAAAGGCCAAATTCTTAGAGATTCACGGAGGGAGGGGAATAGGTAATTCTCCTCCTTTTCGTCCACTTCCCCTGGGTTACTACGCACTCCTTCATATTAAGCAAAGCACCCCTCAGGATATCCTGGAAAAAACAGATCACAGCGTGCGAAAAAACCTTAAAAAAGCCCGGAGAAACTCCCTCAGGGCAAAAAGAGAGCAGGGAGAAGAATTTCTCAAAAAAGACTTTTACCCTCTCTATCTTACTTCTCACAAAAGGCTGGGCAGCCCTCCCCTTCCCCTACAATTCTTTCTCTCCCTCAATCGCTACCTTTCTCCCTACATGAGGATAATCTCGGTCAACTACCAGGGAAGCATTATTTCCGCCCTCCTGGGCTGGTCAGTGGGAAAATCTTTTCACATAACCCATATAGTCTCTGACCACCGCTACTGGCACCTGAGGGGAAATGACCTTGCCCACTGGGCAATGATCCGCTGGGCTATAGAAGAAGGAAAAGAGATATTCGACTTTGGTCCCGCCCGGTATCCGGGACAGATAAAGTACAAAGAGAAATGGGGAGTAAAATTTTACCCTTACAACTACTTTTATTACCCACCTGACATTGCCATCTCCCCTCCCCAGGCTCATAAGGGAATTTACCGCTATCTTTCCCTCATCTGGAAATTTGCCTTACCCAAATTTTTTACTCCCCTTCCGGGAAAGTTCATAAGAGGACATCTGGGAATATGAATTTCTGGGAAAGACATTTCGAAGAGAGGGCAAAGAAACTGGGCGAGCTTCCCGAAGCCTGTGATCATAAAGACAGAATCGCTTTCCTTGCCACCCGCAATGCTTTAAAATCCTTACTTGAGGAGATAAGGGGAAAAAGGATACTTGATGTGGGCTGCGGAAATGGGATAATTACAGAGTTTTTAACGGCTTCAAACGAAGTCCTTGGCCTGGATTTCTCCTTTTCCATGTTGAAAATGGCAGAAAAGAAAAATTTTATTCCTATCCTGGGAGGTGCCTCCCATCTCCCTTTTAAAAGCAACACATTTGACTGCGTCCTGGGGATAGGTCTTCTGCAATATATAGAAAATGAGGCAGAGGTAGTGAGAGAAATGGCAAGAGTAACAAAACCCCGCGGCACAATAATTCTTAGCCTGCTTCATAAAAACTCACTTATACGGGAGCTCATAGAATGGACGGGGAAAGAAACCCTGGAGTTAAAAAAATTCTCCCTTCCCCAAACCCGGGGACTATTGAAAACACACGGAATAGGAAAGATTAGCTTCAAACTACTATCCTATCCCCTGCCCTGTTCTTTCTCCCGCTTTCCCCTTCCCTTAGTAACCACTTTTCTGGTAAAAGGAGAAAAAATTGCTTAAGGTTATTCCACCCAGCGGCACACCCTTTCAGATAAAACACCTGATGAAGAGCTATTTTACAGTACCTCCCATAAAAGAAGAGTTTATGCAGGAATACCTGAGCAAAGGAAATATATTCTTTACCTCCTCGGGACGAATGGCCCTATATACCATACTAAAATCCCTCAAGAAATGTTATCCTCGAAGAGATAGAGTAATCATACCTGCCTATACCTGCCCGGTAATTCCCCGCATTATTCAAAGCCTGGGGATGAAAATCCTTCTCTCAGACCTGGAAAAAGACAGCCTATTTATGGCAAAAAAAGAAGTGGAGAGGTTATGGGATGAAAAAACTCTCTGCCTGGTGCCAGTGCACCTTTTTGGTTATCCCCATCCCTTATGGAAAGAATTTCCTTCCGTGGAAGATGCTGCCCAGGCCCTGGGAGCAGAGATTGCCGGAAAAAAAACAGGCACACAGGGAATGGCAGGATTTTTCTCATTGGGAAAGGGGAAAAACCTGACCACGGATAAAGGGGGAATTATCTTTACTAAAGATAAGAAGCTATCCCGGGAAATAGAAAAAGAGCTGGCTGGCTATGAATTCCTCCATCCTCTGCCCTCATTCATCCGGCTCCTGCTCTTTTCCCTGCTAATAAAGCCCTGTGGGTGGGGAATAATTACTAATTTAAACCTTCCCCAGGAAGAAACCTCTGAATTTTCCCTGGAGAGGAAAAAACTCTCCTCCTTTCACCAAAGATTGCTTCACCTCCAGCTGGGAAATTACCAGGAAATTATAAAAGAGAGAGCGAAAAGGGCAAAACTACTTCAGAAATATCTATCCTCTTTCCCCCAGGTCAAATTAATATCTCCGGCTAAAAATTCTAAACCCTGCTATCTGCGTTTTCCTATCCTGGTAAAAAGAAAAAGGGCACTACTGGAAAAACTATTTCTCAGCAAAGGATGGGGAGTAACCAGAATGTACCAGAAATCCCTCCCGGAATTTTACCCCCATATTTATATTAACCAGGGTGAGGAATTTCCCTCTGCTTCTACATTATCCAGAGAACTTCTTACTCTACCTACACTCGGTTATACCGAAGAAAAGGCAGAAGAAGACTTAAAATGGATAAAGGAAAGGTGGAGTTAACCTTCACCTGTGCTGCCAATACTTTTGTGTTTAGCGGTAAGGGAGGAGGGAAAAATGAGGAAATATTAACCTGTATAATTTTATTAAAAAGAAAGGAGGGTGCAAAATGCCAGCAATTGAAATCAGACCCGAGGTCTACTGGATAGGAGTAAACGATAGGACCACCGATTTATTCGAGGGTGTATGGCCTATCACGCAAGAGGGGGTTTCCTATAATTCGTATTTAATAAATGACGAAAA
Source organism: Caldisericota bacterium (assembly GCA_013152825.1). GTDB lineage: Bacteria > CAIJMQ01 > CAIJMQ01 > JAADFP01 > JAADFP01 > JAADFP01. The sequence goes on from JAADFP010000011.1 coordinate 9,178, forward strand.
GAAAGTTATTATTGACCTAACCAAAGCAGGCAAAACAGACGAATTCTTCAGTTACATTGAAGAAATCACCTCCCTGGAAGAAATAGACTACGTGGTGCTTAACCACCTGGAGCCAGACCATACCGGCATACTGCGTACCCTTAGAAGAGTAGCCCCCCAGGCTACCATCCTGAGCACGCCCAAAGCAAAAGAGATGATAAAATCTTTTTACGGGCTTACGGAAAATATAAAATCCGTAGAGGACGGAGAGATACTTTCTCTGGGAAAGAAAAAATTACAGTTTTTCTACGCACCGTTTCTACACTGGCCCGAAACCATGGTAACCTACGAGACTTCCCAACGCATTCTCTTCTCCTGCGATGCATTCGGCGGATACGGAGCCCTGCGGGGAGCAATCTTCGACGATGAGTACAAAGATTTATCCTTCTATTTAAAAGAGTCCCTACGCTATTACGTGAATATCGTAGCCAAATACACCCGACCCGTGCTAAAAGCCATTGAAAAATTATCCGGTATTCCCATAGAAGTTATCGCTCCTTCCCATGGACTCGTCTGGAGAAAGGATCCCGGGTTTATAGTAAATCTTTACCAGAAGTGGTCTCAGTACGCCACAGGTAATACCGAACCCGGCATAACGCTTATTTACAGCTCCATGTACGGCAACACAGAGAAAATGATGAATGCTGTGGCTGAGGGTATATCCAGCACAGGAATCCCCCTGGAGATTTTTGATGCTTCCAGAACCCATGTAAGCTACATTCTTCCCTCCCTGTGGACAAAGGCAGGAGTGATGATTGGTTCTCCTACCTATGAAAGCAAATTATTCCCTCCCGTGGCACAGGTGCTGGAAATGGCAGCACTAAAAAACATAATGAACAAAAAAGCTGCTTTCTTCGGAAGTTATGGATGGGCAGGAGGAGCACTGAAACACTTCCAGAAAATCGCAGAAAACATCAAGTGGGAAGTATTTGATTCCTTGAGCTTCAGCGGGAGACCCAATGCAGAAGAGCTTAAAAAGGGAAAAGAGCTGGGAATAAAATTCGCCAAGGCAGTATTGGGATAAGGTCTTTACAGCTAAGCAGTAAGCAGGAGACTAGTTTACTTTAATTGCTTATCCTGGCTATGGTTGAGAAAAGTATTTAAGTTGCGGAAAGTGGAGCTCGGGTTTACTTCAAAGCCTGCTTGAACACTTCTGAGAGCTCTTTTACAAAGACAAACTTCATTTCTTTGCGTATCTGCTGGGGCACCTCTTCCAGGTCCTCCTTGGAGTTTCTTTCTGGAAGTATAACTTTTTTTATTCCGGCTCTGTGTGCTGCCAGAACTTTTTCTTTAATCCCGCCTACCGGAAGCACTTTTCCCCGCAGGGTAATCTCGCCTGTCATAGCCACATCGCTTTTCACCGGCTTATTGCTAAGAAGAGAAATTAGAGCAGTAGCCATGGTTACTCCTGCCGAGGGACCATCCTTGGGAATAGCACCCGCGGGAACGTGAATATGTATATCGTATTTTTCAAAGAAGTCATCCTGTATGCCCAGCTCCCTGGCTTTTGCCCGTATGTAACTCAAGGCTGCCTTTGCTGATTCTCGCATCACATCTCCCAGCTGCCCGGTGAGAATAAGCGATTTTTTCCCTCTCATCTTTGTAGCTTCTACAAATATAATTTCTCCCCCGGCTGGAGTCCAGGCAAGACCGGTGGCCACGCCAGGCTCTGAGGTCCTCTCTGCCACTTCCTGGAAGAATTTCTGGGGTCCCAGGTACTCCCGTATTTTCTTTTCAGTAACCCTAAAAGATCCTTTTTCGCCCGTGGCTACATCGCGCGCTATCTTTCGCAGGACAGAAGATATCTCACGCTCCAGGTTTCTTACTCCTGCCTCCCGCGTGTACTCCCGCACAATAGTAAGAATTGCTTTATCCTGGAAGTTTATCTGCACATTCTCCAACCCATTTTCCTTTATCTGCCGCGGGATAAGGTAGCGTTTAGCTATATGGAGTTTTTCCTCTTCTGTATATCCAGGTAACTCAAGTACCTCCATCCTGTCCCGTAAAGCAGGAGGGATGGTATCCAGGATATTTGCCGTAGTAATAAACATCACCCTGGAAAGGTCAAAAGGCACATCAAGATAGTGGTCCATGAAGGCATGATTCTGTTCCGGATCAAGCACTTCCAGAAGAGCAGCAGCAGGATCACCCCGGAAATCCAGCCCTATCTTATCTACTTCATCCAGCATAAACACAGGATTGTTAGTGCCTGCCCTCTTTATACCCTGTATAATTCTGCCTGGTAAGGC
>JAADFP010000012.1 GCA_013152825.1 Caldisericota bacterium
CGGCATGAAGTGTGGTCATTACTACTTCCAGAGCCGGTTTTTTTAGAATGGGATGTTCGTCCACCGGTATTCCTCGCCCATTGTCCACCACAGTTATAGAGTTGTCAATATGCAGGGTAATAACAATTTTGTCGCAGAACCCTGCCATGGCTTCATCCACAGCATTCGCCACCACTTCTTCCAGAAGGTGATGAAGCCCTCTTTCTCCTGTATCACCGATGTACATACCCGGCCTTTTCCTAACCGCTTCTTTCCCTTCCAGAATCTCAATGTCCTTTGCAGAATATTTTTCACTCATTGTTTCCTCAAGGTTATTTTATCCACTTTATCTCCTCCCAAAAACTCGTTTATCAAAGAAATAAGTTCCCTGTTCCTGAAATTCATTATCCATATCGTGCTATCTACTTTTATCGTCATTCTTTTCTTCCTTAATTTCCCCAGCTGAATATGCCGGGATATACCCGGATTGAACCTTGTTTCCAGAAAACGCAACAAATCCTCCCTCTGGATATACTCTCTCTTTTTGTTCTCCGCGTTTTTTAGTACCTTTTCGATTAACGAATCTATTTTTAATGGTTCCTTTTTCTTCATGGTAAGTGCTAAATTTTCATAGGCATAACTACATATAGAAATCCTTCTCCTTCCGCCGGCTTTATTAGGCCCGGCTCTTCTACACCATTTACCCCAAAAATTACCGTATCATCATCTATTACATTTAACACATCCAGGATCAGCACCGGATCAAAAGAAATCTCTATTGACTCACCCTGCAGCTCAACGTTAACCTCTTCGGAAGATTCACCTGCATCAGGTACACGCGTAGAAATTAAAAGTCCGCTATCCTGAAACTTTAATTTCATGGAGAGCGACTTCTCTCTGGTCATAATGTAAGCCCTTTTTACTGCATCCTTAAGTTCTTCCTTGTTTATCCTTGCTTCTGTCTTAAAAGTTCTGGGAATAACTACCTTATAATCGGGAAATTCTCCCTCTATTATCCGGGTAGTCAAGGAAACACCTGGTTGAGAAAACTTTATTTGTTTCTCTCCCCATAAAATAACCACTGGTTCATCTTTCATAATTCTACTTACCTCGAGACATGCTTTTAATGGCAAAATGGCTTCAACTTCCATAGATGAAGGCAAAGTAATTTCCTCTGTAACACAGGAGAGCCTCCGGGTATCTGTGGAAACCATACTTATTAAATTTTCAAACACTGTTACATAAATACCGTTTAGTATGTATTGTGTTTCTTCATGAGAAACAGCAAATGAAGTCCTTTTGACCATGCGTTTCAAGGTACTGCCATTAATTTTTATTTCCATTCCTTTTACTTCCGGGATATTGGGAAAATCATCCGGAGATAAATAATTTATTTTGGCCCATATTTTTTCCTGTTTAAATGTAACAAAGTTTCCTTCAGAGAATATGGAAATTACCCCGGAGGGAAACTCCCTAACTAAGTCAAAAACTTTTTTACCCGGGAGAGTTATAACGCCTTCCTCAACTATTTGACCAGGTATTTTTACCTCTATCCCTACTTCCAGATCAGTAGCAGAAATAGAGATATTATCTCCTTTTACATTAAATAAATAGTAAGAAAGTATGGGCAGGGTAGAACGCGGACTTAAGACGCCCTGGCAAGAAATTAGGCCATTAAGTAAATCTTCTTTTTCCACTTTTATTTTCATCCTACTTTCCTCCTCTTTTATCTTTATTTAAATTTCGTACTCTTAGTAATAATACTGTGGACATATATGCATAACTTCTTAAGTATATATTACTACTTAACTTACTGTTACTATAACCTGTTGATAGAATAAGCAAATAATTCCCCATTATCCACCTTGAATTTTTATCTTTAAGTTTTCTATTAATTTCTGAAAATCATTATCAGATGCAATTTTATGTTTTATTTTTTCGTAAGCATGCAGCACTGTAGTATGATCTCGTCCACCGAAATTCAAACCAATCTCAGGTAAAGAAAGATCGGTAAGCTCCCTGGTTAAATACATTGCTATCTGGCGTGGAAAGACGATGCTTTTTACTTTTTTTCTGGAAAGCAAGTCAGAAGGTTTCAAATGGAATAATTTAATAACTTCATTTTTAATAAGGTCCACGCTTATTATTTTGTTATCTTCACTTTTTTTAATAATATCTTTTAACATTTCTTTTGCCAGGGCCTTATCTACTTCCACCTGGTTAATAGAAGAATAGGCTATGATTTTTATCAGGGCTCCTTCAAGTTCCCTGATATTAGAAGTAATTCCTTCCGCAATATAATACAAAACCTCGTCGGAAATGGATAAGCCGCGGGAGAGAGCTTTTCTTTTTAAGATAGCCACCCGGGTTTCAAAATCAGGAGGCAGAATCTCCACCACCAGACCCCACTGGAAACGGGAAACCAGCCTTTTTTCTACCGTGGGAATCTCAGATGGCGGCCGGTCTCCTGAAATTACTATCTGTCGGTGTGAATCGTATAATTCGTTAAATGTATGGAAGAATTCCTCTTCCGTGCTCTCTTTACCGGCAATAAAGTGGATATCATCTATAAGTAATACATCCACGTTCCGGTATTTTTTCCTGAAGTTTTCCGTAGTGCGGTTCTGAATAGCCAGAATAAGCTGGTTGGTAAACTTCTCAGAGGAGGTATAATAGACCTTCATCCTCTTTTTAGAACTCTTAATATGGTGGCACACAGCTTGCATTAAGTGAGTCTTGCCCAGTCCTACCCCTCCGTGTATAAAGAGGGGGTTATAAGCTTTACCAGGAGATTCTGCCACGGCCAGGGAAGCAGCGTGAGCAAATCTATTCGAGGGTCCTACCACGAAAGTCTCGAAGTTATAGGTAGGATTTAAAAAGCTTTCAAATTGTAATTCTTCCTGGACTCCCTTGGCACGAGAGATGAGGCTTTTTTTCCTGGTAGCCCTTTTTCTATAAGAAAGGTCTACCGTCGGTTCATCATTTAGCACCAAAGAGAGAGAATTTTTAATTGCGTTTAGGTAGTTGCTACGTATCCATTCGGCAAAAAAACGATTAGGCACCTCTAAGCAAAAAGTGCCGTCTTTAAAAGACAGAAACTTAATAGGCTTTAACCACATGTGGAACTCTTTTTCATCTACCACCCCTTTCATTAGCTCCAGGGTTTTATCCCAGACTTCTTTACCCATATATGCCATCAGGTATCCCCCCAAAAAATGTTTTTATATCCACAGATTGCAATCCACAGAAAGCGAAACTATCCACAGGTAATCCACAAATTATTAAGAAGACAGGGGTTTGTGGGTTTAAACTATTATTACTACCGAAATCGGCGGGTAAAGCGATTTGTGCAGTCATTGTAATTGGAAAGGTTAAAAAATTCACAATCTATCCACAGTCTTTCAACAGGCTTAAAACTGTTCCATTTTACCCCAAACCGGAGAGGAAATCAACAGATAATATAAGCCCAAAATCTCATTAGGAGTCAATATATAGGATTGAATAGAGGAAAAGGGTAAGGGGCAAAAAGGAGGAATATCTGCACACTCTCGCCCTGTTGCTAAATGTTTTCCATTTCCTAAAAGATGTGTGTATCCTCTCGCTCCTTTGTAAGTTATTTTGCCTTTTTCTTCTCTGATTCTATAAATGTAGAGAATCTAGGTCTAAAGTGAAAGATTTGCGGCTGTTTGTTTATTTTTTAAGTGGTTTTTTATTCCCCTCGGATTTATTTTCCCCGCTTAAGTTTACCAGAGACTTCGGGCAAGTTTAATGCTTCCTAATGCGATTTTTGGGGTTACTTGGAAAATTGACCAGGCTTCTAAATAATGTTAAGATAGGCGGTATTTACCTTGACGGCATCGGGTATGACCGGGAAATAATGAAACGGGTGCGGAAGGTGTTGAACAGAGAGAGACCGGGTTCTTTGATTGATTTTCATTCGGGTAATACCTTTCATCCTCAATACGACTTAAACAGTTGCGCCAACCTGTACCTGGAGCACTTTCCCTACATTGACAGTCTCTGGTTCCCAACTACGATGAATCTCCCGATTGCTGGCTGGTGGAAATTTCCGGTATCCCCTGCCTTTTCAGCGAGATGCTCCAGGGAAGGGGTAATCCCTGGCGAGGAATACTCTACAGTATGACCAACTGGCTAAGATGGTATGGGGACTATATGAGCCGGGCAAGAGATGGTTGCTAATAACCAGAGAGGAGAGACAATGAAGGAAGAAACCACTATTTCTATTGATTCAAAAGAGGCCCTGGTAGCAGGAGAAAAGTATGTTTGTTCCCTTGAACTAAAGATTGGTGAGGAGGGGGTACCTGCAGGTAGTAGGATAAAAATAGCTCTACCCTGTTTCTGGGCCTGGGGTGCCATCCAGGTTTCCGACCCCAGGCAAGAAAATTATGTGGAAGTCAGCATGTCAAATCCGGAAGTGGAATTTATCCTCTGGAAGGAATCAGGACATTCCCTGGTTATAGAGGTAACCAGGGGAGAGTTAAAAGCGGGAGATAAGGTTAGGATTCAATGCGGAAAATCTTTACCCGGGAAGAAGAGCGGAATATCAGTAACCCGCTGGGCATCCATTACTCCCTATGCCAACAGATGGGCAAGGGTGGGGGCTTCTGTGGAGATAGCCGGGGAGGGTAAATATACCCCCGTGAAAGGTTCCCCGCTTATCCTGGATGTGAGGTCGGGAAAAGCAAAGGAGATAGTCGTCAACACTTCCTCCTTCCAGAAATGCCATCGAGAATATGAAGTGAAAGTTGCGGTTCTGGATGAACACCGCAACCTGGTAACCGACTACGAGGGAGGTATTAAGTTTAAATGCACGGATGAGAAGGCGGAGTTTCCCCGGGAATATATTTTCAAAAAAGAGGATCACGGAACTTACCGTTTCCGGATTAAGTTAAATACTCCGGGCCTGCATAAAATCACTGCGGAGGCTTCAAAGAACAAAATCACTGCGGTGAGTAATCCTGTTGTCTGCGAATCTTCCCTTCCTTCTTACCAGGTATTCTGGGGAGATATCCACGGTCATTCCAACCTCAGTGATGGAGTCTGCTCGGTAGATGATTATTATATCTACGCCCGGGATGTAGCAGGGCTGGATTTCACTGCTTTAACCGACCACGATGCCCCCTGGGGAAGGTGGGTGGGAAGAGCGCTCAGTGATTCGGAGTGGGAAATGTTAAAGGAGAAAGCCTCCCGATACCATGAAGAAGGCAAATTTGTAACCTTCCAGGCATATGAATGGACCTCAAATACTCATGGGCATCGCAATGTCTATTATCTGGAAAATGACCCACCAATCTGGCGCTGCTCTGATGCCGAAAGTGATACACCTGAGAAGTTGTGGGATAAGCTGAAGGACAAAAAGGCAATGGTTATACCCCATCATCCCTCCGGGTTGAGGTTCTGTATTGCCAATGGGTGTGCGGTAGTGGACTGGTCAGTGCGAAATGACAAACTCCAGCGATTTGTGGAAATATTTTCGGTACACGGCAACTCCGAGCACTTTGGTCATCCTCAAAACTTTATGCTTATGTACCACGCAGGTCATTTCATCCAGGATGCTCTCAAGATGGGGCACAGGCTGGGGATAATGTCTTCCAGCGACTCTCATAACGGTCATCCCGGGTTATCCGGCCTCTATGACTACCACAGTTATGACCCGAGGAGTGGTGTGGTGGACAAGAATTCCTGCCGGGGTTGTCTGGTAGGAGTCTATAGCCGGGAGTTGAGCAGGGAAGCAATCTGGCATGCTCTTTACCACAGAAGGTGTTATGCTACTACCGGCAAAAGAATTATCCTTGACTTCCAGATGGATGGTCATCTGATGGGGGAGGAATATAATACCCGCTCCGATAGGGAGATTTTTGTCAAAGTGATAGGCACGGCTCCTGTTGCCTCAATAGAAATTTTGCGGGATAATCAGGTAATCTTTACCCATAAAGGGAAAAAAGAGATGGAAGAATTTACCTGGTATGACAGGACTCCTCTAGACGACAAAGGGGCATATTATTATGTCCGGGTAAGACAAAAGGACGGCGAGATGGCCTGGTCCTCTCCCATTTGGGTTAGCTCATAGGTTTTGAAGTGGTATGCCCTTGATAACTGAAGCAAGTTGGACGGTAATGAACAGCAAAAATCCCCGGGAAGTCCTCCAGTATGCCCGAAAAATGAAGAATCTTCTGGGTGAATTTAATGGGGGCTTCATTGGTAAATACTACCCTAAACCTGAAGCGGTGAGACACAGCGCGGAAAATCTTAATGCTACGTGCAGGGCATTTATAGAATGCGGGAAGTATCTCTTCCCCCTCCCGGTTTATCCTTAAAGGAGCAAATATGATTTCAATAGAACTGGCGAGAAGAGTTATAGAGTCTGAGGCACCGGCGACCATGTATGCTTTCTCGAGGAAGCTAAAAAGAGTTAGAGAGGGAGATATTTATGTCAGGCAATAACGAGAAAGAAGAAAAGGTCATTCACCTGATAGCCAACGCCCACCTGGATCCAGTCTGGCTGTGGAGTTTGCCGGAAGGGTTGGGAGAGGCTGTTGCCACCTGCCGCATAGCAGTAGAACTTCTGGAAGCATACTCCGGGTATGTCTTTACCCGGGGAGAGGCTTTAGTATATCAGTGGGTGGAAGAGGTTGCCCCGGAATTATTTGAAAAGATTCGCCGGTTTGTGAAAAGTGGGCGCTGGCATATTGTTAACGGATGGATTGTCCAGCCGGATTGCAACCTGCCCTGTGGAGAATCTTTTGTCCGACAGGCTTTGTATGGTAAGCGGTATTTTAAAGAAAAGTTTGGGATAGAGGTTAAAATTGGCTACTGTGTTGATGCCTTCGGACACAATGCGGGTTTGCCCCAGATACTTAAAAAGTCAGGATACCAGGCTTACCTTTTCTTCCGCCCTGCCAAACATGAGCTAACACTTCCCGGGAGTATCTTTTCCTGGGAGGGCGTGGATGGGTCCCGGATACTGGCTATTCGCCCTGACGGCAGCTACATGGGGGAAAAGAAACAACTGGAGAGCAAAATTCAGCAGGCAGCAAGAGAAATTCCGCAACATTCCGGGCACGGTCTTTGTTTCATAGGGGTGGGTGACCACGGAGGTGGAGCCACGCGGGAGATAATAAAAGCCATAGAAAAACTGCGGAATAAAAAAGGTATGCCCGAACTCCGCTTCAGCAACCTGGAGAAATTTATCCAGGAGTACCTAAAAGAAAAACCTGAGATTCCCGGATACAAAGGGGAACTTCAACATCATTCCCCGGGTTGTTACAGCACCCTCTTTGAGGTCAAAAAACTCAATCGCTCTACCGAACACCTCCTGCTTACTGCGGAAAAATTTACTACTCTGGAAAAAGCTGTCTCTTCCCAAAAATTCCCTCGCAACTCGTTTAAGGATGCCTGGGAGGGGCTTCTCTTTAACCAGTTCCATGATGTTCTGCCCGGGAGTAGTATCCCGGAAGCCTATGAGGACATATCAGACATTTTTGGCTTTTCCCGCCGCATGGCAAAGAGAGAGCTCTGGGCTTCTTTACAGAAGATATCCGAAAAGATAGACACCCGGGGGGAAGGTGTTCCCGTGGTTATTTTCAATCCCCATTCCTGGCCGGTAAAAGCACCGGTAGAGATAGAATGGATGCTCGATTATCGCCCCAAAGAAGAAAAATTTGACCGAATTCTGGTTAAAGATGATAAAGGAAAAAATGTATTAGCCCAGCTGGAAGAGACTTCCGCGGTAGTCACCTGGCAGTGGAGGAAAAAGGTCTCCTTTATCGCAGAAATCCCTGCCTTTGGCTACCGGGTTTACCGACTTATTGCCTCTCCAGGGGATTTTGGCACCCAAAAGAGCAAGAAGCATCCCATAGAGGTGAAAGATAGGCAGGTAGAGAATGAATTCTTCAAATTAACCTGGGATAGCAAGAATCAACTTGTCTCTCTCTACGATAAGAAAAGGGAGGCAGAAGTACTCTCTGGTGCTGCCGGTGAATTTATCGTCATTAAGGATGATGCGGATACCTGGGGACACGACAAATCATCTTTCCGGGAGGAAGTGGGCAGGTTTAATACCACTGAGCTGGAGATATTAGAACGGGGCCCGGTGCGAGCAGTGGTGAGAACCAGAGGCACCTTTAACAAATCGGAAGTGGAGACAGAATGGGTAATTTACCATTCCCTTCCTTATATTGACCTCAAAGTAAGGGTAAACTGGCAGGAAAAACACAGGATGTTAAAAATGTCTTTCCCGCTAAATATTTCCTCGCAAACTAATACAGCTGAGATTCCCTACGGAGCCATAGAAAGGCCGGCAAATGGAATGGAAGAACCCATGCTCCAGTGGGTGGAGGTGAGTGAAACCTGCGGGAAAAATAAGAAATACGGTGTTTCCCTCGCCACCAATAGCCTCTGCGGTTACGACATAAAAGATGGAGAAATACGTTTGACGGTCTTGAGAAGCCCCCTTTATGCTCACCATATTCCGGCCACTCCCTCTGATACTAAAAGACCCCGCTATATGAACCAGGGGCTCTATACTTTTGAATGCCGGATAATCCCTCACCCGGGAGAATGGCAGAAGGCAAAGGTTATTAATCTATCTCAGGAAATTAACCAGCCCCCTATTTCATTTGTTACCCATTCGCATCCGGGTGCTCTGCCCGGAGAGAACTCCTGGATAACCATCAAGCCGGATAATGTTATACTTATCTCTATGAAGCCTGCCGAGGAGAGGGATAATCTTATCCTGCGTCTGTTTGAAGCCACGGGAAGAAAGACCTCTGCCCAGGTGAGTCTTTCTTTTGTGCCGTTGCAGATAGAATCTTCCTGGGAGCCTTTTGAAATAAAGACTATATCCCTAGACCCCAAAAAGAAGCAGTGGCAGGAAGTGAACTTAATGGAAGAATAAAAAAAGTAAAGAAAGGAGAAACTTATTATGACTCCAAAAGAAAGAGCTATCCTGGCCTTAACTTTAAAACAACCGGATGAAGTCCCCACCTTTGAATTAGAGTTTCAGTTAACTGAAGAGGTATTCGGGGAGGAATACTACAAAGGAGAGAGCTGGGAGGGCAAGACAGAGAAGGAGAGGGAGAGATTAGCCGAAGCGAATGCTGCCCTCTACATAAAGGTAGCAGAAAAATACCACCATTCCATCATTATGGAAACCAGCGCTCCCACGAGTGAGGATATAATTTTAACCGCCAATAAGATTAGAGAAGCAAGCGGAGATAATTATCTTATAATCTGTCATGGAGATGCCACCTACGCGATTCCTTCGGGAGATAAAATGTTAGAATTTGTGTATAACCTTTCTGACCATAAGGATGAGATGAAAGAGAATGCTCAGAGGATGGTGAATGAAGCCCTGGAGAGGGGTAAGAAATTAATAGATAATGGCATAGATGGTTTTGCTCTTTGCGCTGATTACTGTTTCAACAGCGGTCCCTTTATTTCTCCGGCTATGTTCAGGGAGTTCATTACTCCCTATCTGGAGCAACTAATCCAGGGGTACCGAAGGATGGGAGCTTATGTAATAAAACATACCGATGGGAACATTATGCCTATTATTGACCAGATTGTAGACTGCGGTCCTCATGCCCTTCATTCACTTGACCCCATGGCTGGGGTGGATATTGCCGAGGTGAAGAGAATGTATGGCAAGAGAGTCTGTCTAATAGGCAATGTCAACTGTGCCCTGATGCAGACCGGAACCAGGGAGGAAATCCTGGATAGTTGCCGATATGCCATGGAGAATGGAAAGCCAGGAGGGGGATACATATTCAGTACCAGCAATGTTGTTTTCAAGGGTATGCCCTTGGAGAGTTACGAGATAATGATGGATTACTATGAGAGGAATAAGAAGTATTGATTAAGAAGAATTGTTGGCATATATAAGGGATTAAGCTTTCTTCTGTTTTGATGGGAATTTCAATGAATTTGTGGATGACATTATTGACCCAAGATCCCCTTAAATTTTCACACTACATTCCGTAATAAGTGACCAGTAAGTAGAGAATAGGATTCAGGGGGGACCTAGTTGCTTCCCCTGGTTATAGGCGGGAAGGAGCTGTCTTATGCCTTTTGTATCTACCTGCTGGAGAAGGTCTTTTATCTTTTCTTTTCTTCCCGGGTGCAGGAGTTCAGGAGCAATTTCGTGCAGGGGCAGCAGGACAAAGGCTCTTTCTGCAATAAGCGGATGGGGGATAACCAGGTTTTCTTCCTCTATGATTTTATCCCCGTAGAACAGGATATCAATATCTATGATACGGGGGCCCCATTTTTCTCTGCTCTCTCTCCCCATTTTTCTTTCTATGCTTTTGATAAGGAAAAGGAGTTCCCGGGGGGAAAGAGCAGTCTCTGCCTCGATTACCTGGTTGAGGAATTCCGGCTGGTCGGTTTTACCCCAGGGTGGGGTGAGGTAAAGGGAGGAGGTTTTGCGGATTTTTATCCCTTCTCTTTGCAGGATTGCCCGGCATCTGGAGAGGTTGGTTTCTTTGTCTCCTACATTTGAACCCAGGGAAAGAAATATTCTTACTTTTTCCCCAGGGAGAGGTGCTCCCATCTGCTTAATACCTCTTCAATTTTCTGGGTGGATATGGTGAAGGAGATGCGGATGTAGCCCTCGCCGAATTCTCCGAAGCCGCTGCCCGGGGTAATCACCACGCCGGTTTTCTGCAGAATATAGAGGACAAATTCTTCCGAGGTAAAGCCAGCCGGGACTTCCACCCAGAGGTAGAAAGTGGCCCGGGGTGCTTTTACCTCCAGGCCCAGCCTCTGCAATCCTTTTACCAGCAGGTCGCGTCTTTCTCTATAAATATCCAGGGTTTCTTCATCTACTCCCCCGGAAGCCAGGGCTCTCATGGCTGCCCACTGGATAGCCTCAAATACACCGGAATCCAGGTTGCTCTTTACCCTGCCCAGGGCACTGATTATTTCTGCATTACCCACGGCAAACCCAATTCTCCATCCTGTCATGTTGAAAGTTTTGGAGAGGGAATGAAATTCTATACCCACTTCTCTTGCTCCGGGCACCTGGAGAAAGGAGGGAGCGCGGTACCCGTCGTAGGTTACCTCGGAGTAGGCGGCATCGTGGCATACCACAATTCCGTATTTTTTGGCAAAGTCTACTACCTGCTGGAAGAATTCCTTTTCAGCCGTGGCGCTGGTGGGATTGTTGGGGTAATTCAGGAACATGATTTTTGCCTTTTTTGCCACATCAGGAGGAATATCTTCCAGGGCAGGGAGGAATCCGTTTTCTTTTTTTAAAGGCATAGGGAAAACCTCGCCTCCGGCCAGGATTGTCCCTCCCTGGTAAACTGGATAGCCCGGGTCCGGCACCAGCACCAGGTCCCCCGGGTTTACCAGGGCAAGTGGTATATGTCCGATACCTTCCTTGGAGCCTATGAGAGCCAGGACTTCCTTTTCCGGGCTGATTTCCACCCCGAACCTCTCCTGGAACCAGGTAGCCACTGTCTCCCGGAATTCTGCTGCTCCCTGGTAGGAAGGATAATGGTGCCGGGCTGGATCTTCAACTGCTTTTTTCAACGCTTCTACAATGTAGGAGGGAGTAGGCAAATCCGGGTCGCCTATCCCCAGGCTTATTATTTCTTTCCCTTTTTTCTTTTCCTCTTCTATAAGCTGGTCAATGCGGGCAAAGAGGTAAGGGGGAAGTTTCTTGAGCCTTTCTGCAATTTCAATTTTCATCTTCTTCCTCCAGGTAAACTTCTGCGCATTTTTCTGCCAGTTTTCTTATTCTATTTATATAATTCACCCTTTCTGTGGGGGAGATGGTGCGGCGGGCATCCAGGATGTTGAAAGTATGGGAAAGCCGCAGGACAAAATTATAGGCAGGGATGGGCAGGTTTTTGTCTAATAGTTTTTTGGCTTCTTCTTCGTATTCCCTGAACCATTCCCGATGCAAATTTATGTCTGCCTCTTCAAAGGCAAAACAGGAATATTCGTATTCGTCCCTTCTGTGTATTTCGCCGTAGGTAACACCAGGTGCCCATTTTAAATCAAACACGTTCTCCTTTTCCTGCAGAAACATACCGATTCTTTCCAGGCCATAGGTTATTTCCACCGGGATGGGGGCAAGTTCCCGGCCCCCCATCTGTTGGAAGTAAGTGAACTGGGTGATTTCCATGCCGTCAATCCATACCTCCCAGCCCACGCCGAATGCACCCAGGGTGGGTGATTGCCAGTCATCCTCTACGAACCTGATGTCATGTTTTGTGACTTCTATCCCCAGCCCCTGCAGGCTGTCCAGGTAGATTCTCTGGATGTCTTCAGGAGAAGGACTTATTACCACCTGGAACTGGTAATGTTGAAAAAGACGGTTCGGATTTTCTCCGTATCTCCCGTCGGCCGGCCGGCGGGAAGGTTCCACATAGGCTACC
>JAADFP010000013.1 GCA_013152825.1 Caldisericota bacterium
CCTCCTCCACGCTAATAGAGGTAAGGCATTTACGATGGCGGCAAGTAACTTCTTTGAACCGGTAACAGGGCATACAAGGTAGGTTTTTGCGAATAATTATACATTTTTCTCCAAAAGGTGCTGTCTGCTGCCAGGGGGTAGGGCCGAAAATGGCAATGAGCGGCACGCCCAGGGCAAAGGCTATATTCATGGGCCCGGAGTCATTGGAGATAAAGAGATGGCATCTTTCAATGAGAGCAGCAGTTTGGGAGAGCGTGGTAAGACCGGTAGCGAAGATAATAACTCCTGATTCCAGATGTCTTTCTAAAGACTCTGCTATATCTGCCTCTTCTTTTCCTCCCACTGCCAGGATTTTTATGCCTTTTTCTCTACTAAGCTCGTTAATCAATCCAATAAACTTTTCCACTGGCCAGCACTTGAATCTCATTCTTTCTCCCGCTCCTGGATGAATACCAACCAGTTTGTCCTCTTCTTTTATCCCGTGACGATTAAGGAAATCTTTAGCCCAGATTCTATCCTCTTCTGTAATATAGATTTCTGGTTTTCTATCCGTTATAGGAATCTTTAAGTCTCTTAAAAGGTCCAGATGTCTATCAATCTCGTGACGCTCTTCCGTTATTTCCGGGAATTTTACCCTCACATTGTAAAGGAGTCCGCACCCCTTCCCGTAGGCATACTTTTGGGAATAGTATCCTGCGCGTATCCTTGCCCCTAGGAGGTAAGAAAAAATTGCCATCTCGTAATTAGAATTGAGGAAAGAAACTAAAACCAGGTCTATTTTCTCTTTTCTAAGCCTCCAGGCTAAACGAAGCTTCTCCCGCGGGGCCCGTGGGTACTGCAGAACTTCATTAACCGTACCTCTCTTAAGAAGTTGAGAAGCCCTGTTTTGCCCCTCTAAAAGGATTATCCTGCTTTCATGGAAATTATCTCTTAAATTTTTCAGTAGAGGAGTGAGAAGCACCAGGTTCCCTATACCCGAATCCTGGATAACCAGGATTTTCTTAAACGGTTCTCCCTTTCTCTCAAAGAACTTCCGCCAGAGAAGATAATGGAGAAAAAAGAAATAGTAGAGAATGCGCAGAATAAAAACTTTGAATACAGTCATCCCTTCATAACTTCCCGGTAAACTTCCAGTGTCTTCTCTGCCGTTCTCTGCCAGGAGAATTCCTTGGCTCTTTTTATTGCTTTACTCTTCAATTCTTCTCTTAAAGAGGAGGAGAGTAAAATTTTTCGCATGGATTCCTGCATCTCCCGGGGATCCTCCGGGTTCACCAGGCTTCCTGCATCTCCTACCACTTCAGGAAGGGAGGAAGTATTAGAAGCTATTACCGGGGCTCCACAGGCCATGGCTTCCAGGGGAGGCAACCCAAAACCTTCATAAAGACTGGGAAAGGCAAAGAGGGTGCAGGCATTATAGAGATAGACAAGAGTCTTCTCTTGAGGCTGTGCATCTAACCAGTACACCCATTTATCTATGCCCAGCTCCCGGGTTTTCCTGAGCAGGGAGGGGTAATTAGGGTTTTTAAGAGAGGCTACTATGAGAAGAGGGTAACCTTTTATCCCGGCTTTTATCAAAAGAGCGAAAGCTTCCAGAAGCCGCCCTACGTTTTTATTAGGGGAGAGTGCCCCTACGTATAAAATAAAATCCTCCGCTATACCCCATTTCTCCTCTATCCATTTTTTACACTTTTTTCTTGAAATAGGTTTAAATTTTCCCTCTACTCCATAAGGGATTACGGTTATTTTTTGAGGTGGTACATGGAGATATTTTACCAGGTCATCCTTCGTGCTCCTGCTTATGGAAATAATCTTATCTGCTCTTTTGAGAGAGAGAAGTTTTAGCCGATATTTTAACCTTTCTCGCGTATCAGGCAAATAATGGGGGAATAGATAAGGTGTTATATCATGAACAGTTATAATCACCTTGGCAGGGGAAAAGAGAATACCCGATAAATCCGGAATATGCAAAACCTGGGGTGAGTGCTTTTTCACTTCCCAGGGCAGAAAAGTAAATTCCCAGCTCCAGCGCAAAGAGCGGGGCAAACGCTCCCAGGAAAATTTATAGGGAAGAAAAACACTATTTTCTCCTACAAGATTTAATTCCTGCCGTTCTTTTCCCAGATAGAAAAGAAGGATTTCATCTTTTCGGTTAATACGAACAATATTTTCTACAAGAGACTTGATATAAAAGTGGATACCCCGTCTATAATGGTGTATCAACGGATGAAGGGATAGGGCAATCCTCATCTTCTTGCAACAATTCCGTTAAATCTTTCTTTAAGAGAGCTAATCTCCTGGGAAGAAAATGTTTCCTGAAGGAAAAGCAAAATAATATAAGCAACGATTCCTCCCGCAAGGGCTACTCCATTGTTTACCCTCATCCCGTAATGAATGGCCGTGGCCATGCCGCAGGCAGAAACCAGCGGCTTTTCCAGAGTATCCCGCAGGGGAATTCCTTCTCTTTTGAATTTAACTATGGCAGATAAGAAGAGTAGTCCCATGAATTCTGTTACCAGGGTGGCAGTAGCAGCCCCCTGGAAATTCCAGCGGGGAATAAAGAGAAAATTAAGGAGAATGTTCAGGAGTGCTCCGCTAGAGAAGAAGTAGAAACTTACCTTCTGGCGATTTGAGGCTATGAAGTAAGTACGGAAGATGAAGTTAAGCGAAAGCAAAGGAAGTGTCCAGATTAAAACCATAAGCGCCCGGGTGGAAAGCCGGAATTTTTCTCCGAAGATAATATTTACAAAGAAGGCAGGGAAAAAGGGAAAAACCCAATGATAATGGAAAGAGGCAAAACAATGATAAAGACCCACTTAAGGTAAAAAATAACCGTTCCCCGGCATTTTTTAGGAGAACTCTTAAAGTAGCGCGAAATCACTGGAAGCAAAGCTCCAGAGAAACTTGCCGGGATGAAGACGAGGACTTCCATGAGCCGGTAAGCCGCATTGTATAGAGCCACGGATACATCGCCTTTCATAAATCCCAGCATAACTGTGTCTATGCG
>JAADFP010000014.1 GCA_013152825.1 Caldisericota bacterium
AAAGAAGTGCTTGAATTATGTTTGGAGGAAATGGATCCCGAAACCAGGAAACCAATTCCCTGATCACCGTTTACTGTTCACTGCTCACTATTCCCCAATCCTCTCCCTGTGCGTATAAAGGTTGAATCTTTTCCCTCGGGCGAATCCGATAAGAGTAATTCCATAGAACTCGGCAAATTTTATTCCCAGGGCTGTGGGAGCTGAGCGGGAAATAACTATGGGGATATTAACCCGGGCAATTTTTGAGACCATTTCAGAGCTTATCCTTCCAGAGGTCAGAAGTATTTTATCAGACGTACTAATCCCTTTGCTCATGGCTTCGCCTATAATCTTATCCACGGCATTGTGCCGTCCAATATCCTCGTGGAATAGAATTATTTCTTCCCTATCGGATAAGGCAGAAGCATGCACCCCTCCGGTACGCTGAAAATTCACGGAGAGATTCTCCAGTTCTTTTATCAAGTAAAGTATTTTTTCTGGAGAGAGAGTAAAAAAGGGAGCTTTTATTTCTTCAATCTTGGGAGCGGTGGAAAACAGATTTCCACAGCCAGAACTTCTTATCCATTGCTTATGGGTAAGTAAGACATCTTCTCTTAGTTCTAAATGACCGCAACCATTCTCTATTTTTAACGATTTTACTTCTGTTATGTTTTTTATAAAGCCTTCAGAAAAGAGAAACCCTAAAATCAAGTATTCCAGGTTTTCCGGGCTACATAAGATGGAAATGAATTCTTTCCCATTTACATATACTTTTAAAAGCTCCTCGGCTACAACTTCATCGGATTTTTTAATTCTTTTCCCGGCTTTAAATACTTCTATCTCTACTTTATTTCGCACGGTTTTTATTTTACGATAATTATAGTATTTTTCCTATTCGCTGGTTAAGTGCAACACTTTCCCGGAAAACTTTTTTAATCTCTCCTGCCTTTTCCTGGTAGGAGGGAGAAAGAAAAATTTTTTCTATGTTCTTCTTTATCTTTTCTTTCCGGAATGCTTTTTTACCCAATCTTATTCCCATGCCTTTTCTTCTTATTATCTCCAGATTAAATTCCTGTTCAATCTGCATACCTACCCCCAGAAAAGGTTTTCCTGCCCAGCAAGCCCAGCGGACGGTGTTTCTCCCACCATGTATCAAAAGTAAATCGACTTTTTCCACCAGGAGAGGAGAAAAAGAGGATATTATTGCAAGATTATCTCTAGGCGGGAAGAAAGAAGCTTTATCTTCCGGGATAACCATTATGGCAGGGTGTCCCATTTCCCGTAATGCCCGGTAAGCTTCTTTTAGATATTGCAGGGAGGTAGAAGAACCCATGCTGCATAAGATGCGAGGAGGGGAAGAATCGAGTATTCTTTCTGCTTCCGGAGGGATACTTTCTTTTTCTTCCAGGCATAAAAGGGGCCCTATGTAAAAGTATTCTGTGCCTGTTTCCGGATAGAAACGTTCCATCCGGGAAAAATTCACCCCTATAATCTGGGGGGAATCTGTTATCAGGGTGATATCTCCCGAGGTAACTTCCAGGGTATTCCTGAATCCTTTCAGCCCGAGTTTTTTAGCGACCTGATTGAGAGGGTGAAGAGGATAAGGAAAATAGCGAGAAATGAAAAATAGTTTCCCGGGAAAATTTTGCTTTAAGCCTGGGTATGTCCATACCCCGGCTACTACTGAGAGAAGGGGGATTCCGGATAACCTTGCAGAAAGCGGAGTAGTAAATTGAAAAAAGGAGATAAGTTTATCTATGCCTTCCTTTTCAAAGGCTTTTACCTCTGCCTTGACCATGTTTTCTATTTTATGCGAAGAAATCAGGGGTTGGAATATAGGGAATTCATTAATATGAAAAGATATAATTCTTTCATTTTCTTCCGGAGTGAGTTCAGGATGAACCCGCACCAGGGGGAATTCTTTTAATAAATTTTCGTATTTACCCCCATGAGAGAAGAAGACTACCTGGTGTCCCAGTTTTTGAATAATCTTTCCCAGTTCTATGGCAGGTTTTACCTCTCCCAGGAAAGAAAAAAAGGGGAATATACCTACTTTCATTTTCTTAACTTTACCAGAAAGTTATATCGGGTATGTACCCTTCCCCCCAGATAGAGATTTTTAACCTCCTTTTCTATCTTAAATCCCTCCTGGGAGAACAGTTCTCTCCATTGTTTTGTTTTCTTGAAATGCAAAGAAGTAGGAGAAGCAAAGGCAAAATTGAAAAGAATATCTCCTGCGCTAAGCAACAGGTAAGAAAGAAAAGAAAAATAAGGGTGTTCCAGAACTATAACCCACTTCCCTACTCTTTTGCATTCCTTTAGTAGTCTGGGGATATCTTCTGCATGATGAAGCACATCTATAAGTAGAATACCATCAAAAGCGTTGTCCTGGAAAGGGATTCTCTTTCCGTCATAGACAATAAGGGGGATACGGCAATTTATCGGTTTTCTCACTTCCAGCCCTACGATTTCCAGGGATGGGGCAAGGTTTTTTAAATAATAGGAGACTTCTCCTCCACCGCAACCTACATCCAGCAATCGGACATTCTTTGGCAGGAGGGGAATTAAAGCCTGGGCTTTTCTCAGGTTATAACCAGGAAGTAGATATTTTTCCAGAAAAAGTCGGAAAGGAAGCAGAAAAAATTTCCTGCCAGTGTTTAGTTGCTCCAGTATTATATTGAGTCGAGTTGTCAATCCTGCCTCCCGAGATATATAGAAATCATACTTACTTCCTGAATTCTCCACCTCTCAGGGCAAAGTTCCTACTATCTACTCCTACTCGCTGTTTACTCGCCTGCTCCCGGAGGGCGGGCAGGCTCGGGACAGGCTCTAAACAACTCTCAAATATCAAATTCTAACACCCCAAACTTCCCCGGGTAACCAGGAAACCAGAGTACACAATTACTGTTCACTACTTACTATCCACTCCTCTTTCGCCAGCCATCGAGCCATTTCCCGGCTAAACTTTACTGCCCCTTTTTTATTCAGATGATTGGCATCGTAAAACTCGCTTTCCTTGAATCTGAATTCTTTACCTGCTTCCAGTACAGTATATCCCCTGCTCCTCAGGAAAGGTTTCACCTCCTCCTGGAAAAAGGTATAGAGGGATGGGTCCTCACTAAGTACTTTCTCCTCGGCTTCCTTCTGTACAGGCATCTCTATAAATAAAACTTTTAGCTGCTCCCTTTCTGCCAGACGGATAATTTTAAGGAAATTTTTCCATTCTCTTTCCTGGTTGGAGGGATGAGGGAAAAGTTTCCTATCTATAAGGTCTATTCCTTTCCATTTTTCTTCCAGTTGCCCAATAGCTGCTACCCATCCCCTGCCCATGGGGTGAAAATCTTTTATCAGGAAGTTAGCGGGAGATTCCCATTCCTGCAGAGTATTAGATTTGATAAGTTTGCCTAGCAATCTGCACCACCTGAGAATGTATCCCCGCAGGATATCCCTTTTTCTATAAGAGATAAAAAAGCTTCTGGTTAGCATATGGAAATCATGGTAGGTAAAAGACCAGGAAGCTTTTTCTAATAGGTTTCCCTTCTCCTCAATATAAGGGCAATAAGGATAGTAAAACTGGAAAGGAGAGATTTCAATTATCAAGAGTGGTATGGCTTTTATTTCTTCTACATGGTCATTCAATATAGTATAAATATCGCGGTATGACTCTGCCGGAAGGCTAAAATTAAGCAATGTTTCGGGAGGAAGCGATAATTCTTTCGCTATTGTCTGGGGAGATATTCCAGTAAGAGTACGAGAAGTCCCCAGAACAAGGATCTTAAGATTTTTATTGATTTGCGGTTCCAGGTAGTTCAGCCTGCTGTGGATGAATTTTTTGTATACTATGTTCTGGTAGAGAGGCTCCTTCATTTCGTATGGATAAGGAACCAGGTCAACCTGGGAAATTACCAGCCGGTCAATGGCAAAGAACAAAGCCAGAAAAGCCAGAAAATAGAATAGTCTTTTAAAATTGGAAGTATACAAATTCCTTACCTCCGGTTACCCCAAAGGATATAATCATAAAGGCCAGAATTAAGTAAAAGAGCCCACGCCACCCGGGTGAGAGATGTAACACCAAATCCAGGTCACCTTTTTTAAATTGTATTATCTCTATTACTATAAGAAACCAGGAGAAAAAGAAGAATTGTCCCAGCCAGTATATAGAAAGAGGGGTAATTTGGAAATTACCAAAAAGAGAAGAGGATAGTGAAATTATCTGGTTCAAAGAGGTACTGCGAAATAGTAAGTAGCCAAAAGTAACCAGATGGAAGGTAACCACTGTACTGAGAACCCCGGTGAACCTATTGGCCTGGTTTTTTATCCCGTCTGGCTTAAAGATTAGCCTATACACCACCAAAAGGATTCCCCAGTAAAATCCCCAGAGGACGAAATTCCATCCCGCTCCATGCCATAACCCTCCCAGAAGCATGGTGAGCAGGATGTTTCTGTAAGTGATGATTTTGCCTCTCCGGTTGCCTCCCAGGGATATATACAGGTAATCTCTTAACCACGTGGATAGGCTTATGTGCCATCTTCGCCAGAATTCTCTTAGATTACGGGCAAAATAGGGAAGGTTGAAGTTGAGCATGATGTCAAATCCCATCAATCTTCCCAGCCCCCGTGCAATATCCGAGTACCCGGAGAAATCCCCATAAACCTGCAGGGCAAAGGCATAAAGTGAAACGAGTATTTCACTCCCATAAAACGTAGCATGGCCGGCAAATACTTTGTCTACTATGCGGGAGAGGTTATCTGCTACTACTACCTTTTTATAAAGCCCCCAGGTTATCAGGTAGATACCCTCCCTCAAGAAGCGGGGAGTAATCTGGCGGGGATTGAGAATTTGGGGTAGTAAGTGGCGTGCCCTTTCAATAGGCCCTGCTACTAATTGCGGGAAGAAGGAGACAAAAAGTGCAAAGTTCAAAAAATCCCGGGTAGGACTCATTTTGCCCCGGTAAATATCAATTGTGTAACTCATGGTCTGGAAAGTATAAAAAGAAATCCCTATGGGTAGAGCAATTCTCAGGAAATAATCAGGAGCGGGTAATCCCATTCTCTGGAGGAGCCAGGCAGTACTCTCTACAAAGAAATTAAAATACTTGAAAAACCCAAGTATGGTGAGATTTCCTACCACGCTTAAAATAAGGAATTTCTTTCCTGCCTGTTGCGTGGGAGAATGGTGGATTCTCAAGCCGCAGAAGTAATCCAGGATAGTAGAAGTTAGAAGAAGGGCAAGGAACCTCCAGTCCCAGTATCCGTAAAAAAAGTAGCTGGCTATAAGCAGTAGAATATTTTGCGCGCGCAGGTGTTTGCGAAAGAGAATGTATAATAAGTAAACCAGGGAAAAGAAAGCCCAGAATACTAAGGTATTAAAAAGCATCAGGTATAGAAGTAATTCTCAAAGAAAAGAGAAATAGGCGCAAGTACCTGTTTCCTGCTTCTTCCCAGCCGCCACACTAATTTCAGCAGGTAAAAGGGAAGGAAAAACTTGCTGTGGCAGGTAATGTTATCACTTACTACTTTCACCAGCACTGTGGGAATCTTTCTTGCCTGGCAGATTTTCATCACCCAGAAAGATTCCATGTCATGTCCACAAAGGGCGGGTATTCCTTTTTTCTCAATAATTCCAGCCTATCCACGCATTCTATCTCTTCTTTCATCCAGGGAGAAGGAAAGTCTTTTAGTAATCTCTCCATTTCTCTTGCATAACCCTCTTCTATTTCTAATCTTTCATTGCCGTAAATGATAGCCTTTCCTAAGACCAGGATGCCTGGAGGAAACTTCTCCAGCCTGGATCCGCAGAACCCGGATAAAATCACGTTGCGGGGTGAAAATTTATCCAGTATAGGAGGTAGTTTTTTTACTATGTTGGTTTTACCCACGCCGGAAAGGAAAAGTAGTACCTTTCCTTTCGCAGTTTCTCGCAGCGAAAAAGGGGTAAATGGGGAAAGAAGGAAAAAAGGAGGCGTTTCCCAGCGGGAAGGGATAATAATGAGATAATCAACTTCCCTCATTACTTTTCTTTGTTCCCAACTCAGCTTCAAAAATAAATAAGCGTGGATCCGAGTGGGTTAATATCTTCTCTGCTGTATAATCATCCATCAGGTAGCGTCGAAAGAAGGCAACACAGTACTTGTTCACCACACCCGTTACCGGGTCTTTTGCTCGCACCTCCCGCGTGGAGAAGGATTTCCCCATTTTGATATTAAATGTTCCAGCCCCACCAAAGTTGAGGTGTTTTGCACCCTTTACCCCCAATAGAAACTTGGGGGGATTGGCCAGCATGTACTCCTGCTTCATTCCTGCAGTCTTCCGGGGGCTGTTGGGATCAAGTAAAACCATGGTTTCTTCTTCTCCAAACACAATCATCACCGGTATTTTTAGTTTCGAGATACCTATGCCCCAGCGGGATTTTCCAGGATTCCCGGCAATGGGGATAGCAGCCTTGATTCTCTTATCGTGATACCAGGGGATGCTTCCTGAAACTGCCAGAGTAGTCCATGCTCCAAACGATACTCCCATCATGCCAATTTTTTCTGGCAGCATGGTCTGGTAAAAAGGACTTTGCGGATCAGCATTTAACTTGAGCAGGTAATCTATGGTGGCAGATATTTCAACTGGCCGGTGTTTGTATTTCATTGCCTGCCTGTCACCCTGGAAGACTCTCTTGCTTCCCCGGTGTGCCCACTTGAGCCAATCTATCACCTTGGCATCAACCTTTCTATCCGAACGTGAAGCAATAAACTCATCATTATGGTCAGGACCGGCAGCAACAAAGCCTGACGAGGCTAATTCTTCCGCGTAAACTGCCAATGAAGTGGCGGAGACACCTGCGCCGTGCGATAAGATTATAAGAGGAAATGGCCATTTCAAGGGAGGGGCATCTTTCGCTACATCTGCGGCAAACTCTCTGCCTACTGAGAAGTATTTCATGGAAGAGGGGTTTTTGTCGGTAGGATACCAGATGGCGATGGTTAGTGGTTCTTTTCCGGGACGTGGTGCCTTGAGAATCCGAAAGCCCACATGGTAACGCGCTTTTGTATGGTCTCCTTTCTCCCCGCCAATACTACTGGAATAGAACCCAGATACCAAGAGGAGCGCAACAAATAGTCGGCCCAATACTCTATTATTAAACATAGCCATGGAATAATCTTAGCTTCTTCCCACCTGCTGTCATTGGCAAATTTCCACCTGCTGTCTTTCGGGTAAGCGTTCTGCCATGACATCTTCCTTCACTGGCTCGACAGGGAGACACTGCAAGATTCTGTAAAAGAGTATAAGGGAATTATCCCTTTTTTTCAAGCAAATGTAGGTCTCCATCTATTAGATCAAAGATAGTTCTTTCTCCAACTACTAAATTTTCTGCTCACTCACTCATTACGTCAATCGGCTGCGGTTGATTAGCGCGAAACGTTATACGTTAGTCGTCCACCGTCTTCCCCCCTCATAACCCGCGATAGTTAAAAACTAATTTTCCTGACTAGTAACCACTGGACTCCTTATTAACTTACTCCCTCAATTTATAGCCTTTTATCTTTCTGAACTTAGGCAGTGAATTATGACTACCGATTACCAGAAGAGCCCGGATTCATTCTCGGTTGAACGGCGGTTCCTTGCGGGTAAAGGTTTGGTAAAAATGTTAGCACGGGGGGCCATCTATCTGTTTCTTTTGTAGATGGAAACTTTTTTACCGTTTATGTTTTTCTTATAGAGTAAAACCGGTTTTCCCTGCTGGATTATTTCTCTTAATTTTCTTTCTTCGTGAGATTGGGGCGAGTAGTAAATAAGGTCATAATCCATCCCTTTTTTGTAATTATCCAGGTAAATTACCTGGTAAGGATTACGGACATATCCAGCTTCCGGAATACTTAATTCAATGACCTGTGGCCAGGTGGTGAGAATTTTGGCTTCCGGGAATTCAGTCTCTATGTAGCGGGTAGCAGAAAGATGGCTTTTCACCATGTGTGCATACTCCAGGTTAGTCTCGAGTTTTGCCCCACTCCCCTCCCCGCTTACCTGCCTGGTACCGCTCCATCCCATTATTGCGAAAAAGATAATCAAGGCTACAAAAATTGTTTTTTCTCCGAGGTAGAAGTATCCCCGTCTCGGCCGAAATTTTACTTCATGAGGGGATGCAGACTTCAATGCAGGGAACTTTCCCAGGGAAAGCGAAAAGATCAGGAAAAAAAAGGGGTAAAGCGGAAGAAGATAACGAGGCAGGGAGGAAGTAAAAAGAGAGTAAAAAGACAGATTAATTATAAAGAAAATGCAGGTAAACAAATACCCGAAGGATTCTGAAGCCTTTTTTGCAAGGTAAATAAGAAAGAAGAGAAAAACCATGATAGCAAGCGGAAGAGATTGAGGTAAGAATATAATTAGGAGAGAAATAAGTATTGATGAAAGCAAGAGTGAAATTCCCTTGAGCTTTTCCTTCCAGGTAAGTAGAGCAAGGAAGGAAAAAGGTAGAATCAGGGAAGGGTTGCCAGGAAGTTCCTTCATGTTCTGGAGAAAGAGAGAGAAGATTTCTTTTAATTTGAAGGTAATTTCTCTCTGGGGTGCTAAGTAGGGTGGATAAAGTGCCCAGCCTGTTTTAAGTTTATGTATCATTAGCCAGGCAAACATGGCCAGTAGAGGAAAAAATATCCAGGTAAAATCTTTCTTTCTTAATTTTCCCCTGCTAATTACCAGATGAGAAATGAGCAGGGAAAGGAAAAATATAATCCCGCTGATTTTGGTAAGAAGAAGCATGGTTAAACCAAGAGTGAGCAAGGTTTTATTGCCCTTAAGATACTGGTAAAAAGAGAAGAGCATAAATGTGGTAAGGGGAATTTCCAGATTTAATATTCCAGACTGGGCGAAGAAGAGAGGCGAAATAAAGAGCAGGAGAGGGGGTAGCCAGGGAAAGATTCTAATTTTTAATTCTTTTCCTATAAGGTAGGTATAATAAAGTGCCCCTGCTACAAAAAGATAAAGAATAATGCGGGAAGCCCAGGGATGAACTCCCAGGATTTTCCAGGCGGAAGCAAGCAGGAAATAAAACAGGGGCGGGTGCCCGGCATCGTAAGGGGAAACAAAAGGATTAAAGTTGTTCCTGTATATACTTAAAGCGTGCGGAATGGTAAATCCCAGGGCATCCCAGTGATAGGGAAAGTTCAAAAACGGCAGTTTAAAAAGAAAAACAAAGAAGATGAAAAACAGAGGAATTACCATCTACATAATTTTCCCTTAAATGACTCGCACGTATATGCAGGAAGCCAGTTCCCTATCCACGGCAAATTTGCTCTTCCCTACTTGAAACACGTAGGAGGGAAACCTCTGCAGGAGAGTAATCTCTGTCATGGGTAAAGCTCCCATAGCAATTAATTTTTGCAGGACGACGTTCCGTTCCTGTGTTTGCAGGTAGGAGATTCTTGCTTTTCTGTTTATTTCCAGTTCTGTCAGGGGCATAATCAGCTTCTCAGGTTTTCTCTTCGCATCTTTACAGCAGGGGCCCTCTGGGATAGGTTTTCCATGCGGGCAGGTTCTGGGGTGCCCTAAAAGAGTACAGATATTGTCATCCAGTCCCTTATGGAGAAAGTGCTCAAATTTGCAGCTTGTTTCGTGCACCAATTTTTTCTTGCAGTCCAGGATATCTACCAATAACCTTTCTGCCAGACGGTGGCGTCGGACACAACTTCGTGCTTCCGCCTCTCCCTTTTTTGTTAGCTGTATCTGGTTCTGAGGAGATTTAATTTCGATGTAGCCCAGCCGGACTAAGTTTTTTATTGCCTCGTCGTCTTTTAATATACTTACCCTGCATATCTCCTTTTTTTCTTCTACTAACTCTATCCATAGCGCTTCCAGTATCTCCTCTGCCCTATCGCTAAGCGTCATTTTCTCTTCTCCTTTTCTTTTTAAGTTTAAGTTTTTTGATGAATTCCGGTTCTTTTGGCAACTCGTACCCACAGTTAGGACACTTGACCAGATTACATCCTTTTGCCAGAGGACACCCTGCACACGCTTTTTGGGCATGTTCCTGGTTAAATTCCATACCGCATAGTGGACACTTCATAAGCTCACCCCCAGGGTGGTTAGTATTAAATTCACTATTCCGCCTATCAGGAAGGCAAAGGGAAATATAAACCCTGCCATAAGCAGGGCGGTTTTTAACCCACGCTCTTTCACAGTCATGGAGAACTGGGCAATACAGGGAATAAATAGGGTCATAGTTATTACAGCTACCAATAGTGGAACCCCGGTGAGCACACCTGATCTCTTTAAATCAAAAAGCCCGGCTGCCCCAAAGTCTCTACGGAAAAACCCAAATAAGAATGCTACGGCTGAATCTTTAGGAAGCCCTATCCATTGCACCGGGTATCCCATTAACCGTACTAATAAGTCAAAAAGCCTGGTTACCTTGCCTATCCAGATGAGCACACTGGCCATAATAAAGAGCGGGAACACTTCTTTTAGATACCATTCCACTCTGGTGTAAGTTTTGGTTAATACGTTAGAAATCTTGGGCAGTCTTAAGGGAGGGACCTCCATGTAGAAGATAGGTTTTTCTCCCGGCATAATCTTGGAAGATAGATAGCCAATGAGAACAAATATGGACGCTATCACTCCTGCCCATATAGCAAACAATGGGGCATTGCCGGATAAAAGTGCCAGGATTACACCCAACTGAGCTGAACAGGGAATAGCTAAAGCCAGGAGAAAAGAGGCGATAATCCGTTCCCTTTTAGTTTCCAGGGTGCGAGTTACCATAACTGCCATGGTGTCGCATCCAAATCCCAGGACAATTGGTATCACTGCTCTCCCGTTAAGCCCAATTTTTTTAAACATTCTATCAATAAGCATGGCCAGACGGGGAAGGTAACCTGTATCTTCAATAATGGAAAAAGCAATGAAAAACGTGGCTACAATGGGTAAAATTATAGCCACTGCATATCTCATTCCCAGGGTAATAATCCCATACTCGTGTACAAACAAATCTTGCACTATCTTCCAGGGGATAAGAGAAGTAACAAGCTTGGTTACAAAAGGATTGATATATTGACCGAATATGGTTTTTTCCAGGAAATCTACTGATATCTGTGCTCCAAATACGCCTACAAACTCGTAAAGCAGGTAGATTATTAGCAAGAATATGGGAAATCCGGTAAGGGGATTCATGGTAAGCCGACTCAGTATTTCCTGGAAGGTAACTTTTGCCTCTTTTACCTTCACTACCTTTTCCACAATTTCTCTTACTTTATGTTGCCTCTGCAGCGCGACTTCATAAGAAAGCGGATTCACGTAGCGGCTCCTAACTTTTTCTACGATCTGGCTAATATAAGGAAAATTATTTTTTTCTCTTTCCTCTACCATCTTCCTTATCTCTTCGTCTTCCTGCAGGAGCAAAAGTGCCACCATCCACTTGGAGATAGGATAAGAGGAAGTTAAAATACTCTCAATGTTCTCTATCTCGTCTTTTAAGGAGTAGGAAATGAACCCTTCATAGTCTCGTGTTTTCTGCGGGAAAGAGATAATCCTATTTTTCAACTCCTCTATTCCCTCTCCTGTTATGGATACTGCTCCTACTACGGGTATACCTAACTCTTTTTCCAGTAGGTTTTTGTTTATAATAATGCCTTCTTTCTCTGCTTCATCCATGATATTGAGGACGAGTATAGTGGGAAAACCTGATTCCAGTAACTGGATAGTAAGAGGGAGCATTCTCTCCAGGTTCTTGGCGTCTATTACGTGAATTACCAGATCCGGCTTTTCTTCCAGCAAAATCCTGCGGGCAACCCTTTCTTCCTCGGTAATGGGAAGAAGGGAATACATCCCTGGTGTATCAATTATCTGGTATTCTGCTTCACCTATCTTTGCTTTACCGCGGGAAACTTCCACCGTGGTTCCTGGATAATTGGATACGGTGACATATTTTTTTGTCAGGGCATTAAAGAGAACACTTTTACCTACATTTGGACTCCCGACCAGGACAATTTTTCTCATTCTAACAATATATAACGAAATTGAATTTCAATTTCAATTACTGGGCAAAAACATTTTTTCCCTCTTCAGCTTCAGCTATAGCTCTGCATTTCTTGCAAATACCGAATATCTCCAGCTTATGTTTCTTGGGTAAAAACTCGAATTTTTCGCAGAGAGCATCCTGAAGTTGCTCTATCTTAACGTCAACCACTTCAATAAATTTGCCGCATTCTACGCAGATAAGGTGATCGTGATGTGGATGCCCATATTTATGTTCAAACCTTATTTTCTTGTCCCCTAACTCCACTTCCTTGGCAATACCGGCTGCACAGAGTAGTTTTAAAGTTCTAAAAACAGTAGCCTGCCCAATGCTGTTATCTTTTTTCTTGATGATATTATATAGCTCTTCCACGGTAAGATGCTGGTTGGTTTTCAGGAATGCATGTAAAATCTTTTCTCTCTGCGGGGTCAAGCGCAGGTTCTTTTTTCTAAGAAATTCCACGAATATATCTTCTTCTTCTCTCATAGTATTCCTGCTTTGCTCTTCTAATTCAGAGTCAAGAATAACAGAAACCCAAGTTGGTGTCAAAAGAAATAAGCGTTCCAGGTAACATTAAGAATTTTGTGTAATTTCAATCGGAGTATCCTCCCAGCCTATGGTCTAAAGTCTAACTTCGTCAATCGGTTGCGGTTGTGTAGCGCGAAACGTCATACGTTATTTGTCCACCGTTCCTCCCACCCGTCCCCCCTCTGTCATTCCCGGTCTCTTCTGTCATTCCCGCCTGTCCCGGTGAACATCGGGGCGCAAGCGGGAATCCACTTCCTACATCTTCCCCCAACTACCCACTACTATCTACTCGCTACTCCCCCAGTCTATGGTCTAAAGTCTAAATGCATTCTTTTCTATTTTGTTAAAATATATACTATGCAGGAAATTTATTTTTTACCCTGGAAAGAGAAAGAAAAGGTTTCCCTTCTTTTAAAGGACAGTGGTATGCTGGATACTATTAAAAGAGGTGACTGGGTAGGATTAAAAATACATTTTGGGGAAAAGGGAAATAAACACTTCATCCCCCCTACCCTGGTGAAAATTATTGGGGATGCTATTAAGGATATAGGAGCGAAGCCTTTTCTCATAGATACAAATGTGCTGTATAAAGGGGGCAGGGGAAATACCTATTCGCATTTGCAGATTGTTAGAGAACATGGATTTTCTGACCTGGGAATCCCAGCAGTCATTGCAGGAGGGATTAAAGAGAGTCTCACCAGAGAAGCAAAAATAAAGGTTAATCTAAAGCATTTTAATGAGGTGTATATCGTAGAGGATTTTTTAGCCTTTGACTTCCTCCTGGTACTTACCCATTTTAAAGGACACATGATGAGCAGTTTTGGAGGGAGTATTAAAAACGTGGGTATGGGGTGCGCCTCTCGCCGGGGGAAGTTTCTCATGCATTCCTCTATCATCCCGCGGGTGAACCAGGGGAAATGTACAGGCTGCGGGAGGTGTGTGCAAAACTGTCCTGGAGAGGCAATGCACCTGGAGAGAAAAAAGGTGAAAATTTCTCCAGAGAAGTGTATAGGATGCGGGGAATGTGTTCATGTATGCCCGGTGGATGCAATATCTATTCCCTGGGATAGCGTAAAGCCCGAGGAATTCCAGGAAAGGATAGTGGAGTATGCATATGGAGTACAAAAAGAAAAAAAGGGGAAGATAGGCTTTATTAATTTCCTTTGTGCCATATCCCCGGACTGCGATTGTATTCAGCGTCCTAAATCTCCCCTGGTGCCGGATTTGGGGATTCTTATTGGCTGGGACATGGTAGGCATTGACCAGGCTTCCCTGGACATGGTAACCAGAGCAAAAGGTTTCCGCCTGCCGGCAGGGATAAATAAGTTCTACAGGGTGCGGCCAGATATACCTCCCGAGAGACAATTGGAATATGGCGCAGAAATAAACCTGGGGAAAAGAGAATACAGAATTATCTCCTGCGAGACTCCGTAACCTGTTTTAGGAGTATTCTGAAAGCGTGGGATTAGCTTTATATTATAACTTTATAAATTCTTTGGGAGCAAAATTGGTTTCCATGGTCCATATTGTAGCAGTTCCATTTTTTATACGGTAAACTGCCAGCATTCCGTACCCTCTCTCTTCTATCCAGGGCTTAAGAAATGCTCTGTTTTCTACTACTTCTTTTTTGAAGTTCAGATCATCCAAAAGTTTAACTGTGCCGCTTACTCGTATCTGAACATTGGTTTGATAATTGTTAAAACATAATTCCACTTCCGGATTTGCCAGCAATTGCCTGTTCACATCTTTCATGGTTCCTGTATGGAATACAATTCCGTCTTCATCAGCACGGTATAATAACATTGCCCGCACATGGGGTTTGTTCCCTTCCACCGTAGCAAGATGGAACATTGGATTGGCGTTTAAAAACGAAAATATCTCACTCTTATTCACATTAACCTCCTTATTTTGCAAGTATCAAAACTCAAAACTAATCTTCCTGTTCGCCCATTCTACCAGATTAACGGATTTTCTGGAGTAAGCGGGTGAAACGTGTACGCAGGGGGTAGAATGCAGAGGTGGGACATATTTCTATACAGGTGAAACAGCGTATGCACTTTTTATAATCAACCACGGGATAGGGTGAAAGAATTATAGCGCCCACAGGACACCTTTTTTTACAGAGGCCGCATTTTTCACACATTTCTTTCTTTACGGCTGGATACGTATTCAGGAAAGGGACCCCCAGGGGAGCCAGGATTTTAATCATCCTCCTCTTCCAGGCTGAACGATAGGTGGAAGGCTTTTCAAAATCATAAAGTATGCAGCTCTTTAGCTCTTCTCCCAGAACTTCAATATCTTGAAAGTCAATTTCTCCTGCTTCCTGGGCCATCTTTAAAGCAGGAATATCCTGGGGAGGGAAATTCATTATCAATGTGGCAATTGTATCCAGGGCATGGGCATTCCTGGAAGCAAGAATAACCCCTATATCCCTGGGATTGCCCCGGGCAGGTCCTTCTCCCTCCATGCCCACTATGCCATCCATAAGAGATAGATGACAGGGAGAGGCTCTGAATAATTCCAGGACATAGCGAGAAAATTTCACGGTATCTCCTTCCCGGTGAAGGATATTTCTTTCTCGGGCCGGGATACAGCCGAAAAAGTTCTTTACCGCACCGGTAATGTAGGTTAACTCGTGGGTTTTCATCTTGGGCACAGAAACCACTACATCTGCCTCCAGGGTGGGTTTGGCAAAATATATCTCTTTTAAAGGAAGGTTCTCTGCTTTAAGTTTCTCGTATCCCTCCGTATTAAAATTCTTAATCACTCCTCCCTCCCTTTCCACTGCCTCTTTTATCCCGGTAACCTTAAATGGGTCTACTTTTTTAGCAAATTCTCCCCCCATGTCTCCCGTGGAACAGGCATCTCCTACCCATACTTCGCATTTTTTCTGGCGGAAGTAACGTATCAATGCTCCCACAACTTCCGGATGAGTGGTAATCGCCTTTTCCGGGGGGGTAGCAGAAAGCAGGTTAATTTTAAGAAAAACTTTATAGCCTGGCTTAATAATCTCTTCCGCCCTGATTAAAGAAAGAGCCCTGTCTACTGCCTGGTAAACTTTTTCCCGTTCGTAATCAGGACACCGGATGAGGCTTACTGTATACTTCACACCATATTTTACCAGAAAGAGAGGGCTAATTAAGGAGCAATCAAGAAATTATTTTTTGTTTGAGGTTCCCCGTTTTTTTGACAAGTGCCTGCTTAAAATATATAATGCGGTCATTTGAATATAGAGAGTGAGAATATGAAACTTCTCCGCATAGTGCAAATATCCGACATACACTGTGGTTCTGCGCGCTTTGATCCGGACTTAATGGAACAGACAATCTCACAGGTAAACGAGTTGTTAGCTGATGTGTTACTGGTTACAGGGGATTTAACCACTGAAGGTTATTACGATGAGTATCAGACTGCCCTGGGATACATTGAAAGATTCAAGGTTAAGAAAAAGATTATTGTCCCCGGAAACCACGATGCCAAGAATGTAGGATATCGCACATTTGAAAAATTGATAGGCAATCCGTTTACTGTGACAAAATTAGGCGGAATAATAATTTGCGGAGCCGATTCTACCGAACCGGACCTGGACGATGGGCAGCTGGGAAGAGCTCACACCAGAGAATTAAAATCATACTTTTCAGAAGATTTCGATTTTAAGATACTTGCTCTCCACCATCATGTAATATCTGTGCCAAATAGTGGACGAGAAATGAACATCCTGAGGGATGCGGGAGATGTCTTGAAAATGGCAGTAAAGTGCGGAGTAAACCTTATTCTCTCCGGGCATAAACATGTTCCCCACTTGTGGCATTTTGAAGGCATAAAAGTGGTTACCTGCTCTACTACAACCTCTCGCAGGACCCGGGGTATATACAAACCTTCTTACAATATAATTGAGATAGATGATAAGCTAAAAATCGTAAAAAAAGAGGTGGAAGGTGAAGCAAAAGTGTTATATTATGGTGAGTATTAAGCGAAATCCTCGCTATCTTCTTACGGGATAAGTTAATAGCACTCAATAGTAACTGCACATGGGGAAAATTTTTGTTTTATTAACACAGGAGTAGGATTATGGCTTTAAGTATAGCAGAAATAATCTTAATAAGTTTGTTCATTAATTATCTCTTTAAATACATCAAAATCCCTGGGCTGGTGGGGATGTTGCTGCTGGGGATAATTTTCGGGCCGTATGTCTTAAACTTGCTTTCGCCCGATGTTATCCAGATTAGCAGTGATCTCAGAATGATTGCCCTAATAGTAATTCTCTTGCGAGCCGGGTTTGAATTGAATAAAGATACACTCAACAAGGTGGGAAAACAGGTCTTATTTTTATCATTTATACCTGCCCTCTTTGAAGGTACCGCAATCGCATTTTTGGGCCCCTATTTTTTACATCTCACCTTCCTGGAATCAGCTATACTGGGAGCAATTTTATCAGCAGTATCTCCCGCAGTAGTAGTTCCCCTAATGATCAAGTTTATAGAGGAAAAAAAGGGGACCAAAAAAGGAATTCCTTCTCTGGTTCTTGCTGCTTCCTCTATTGATGATGTCTTCGTTATTGTCATTTACAGTGTACTGATTGGAATGTACCTGGGACACAAGGTAAGTATTGTCTGGAAATTAGTTTCCATCCCCATATCAATAGTAGTAGGTATAGCTGTAGGATTAATAATCGGTTGGATTTTATATAAACTATTTGAGAAGTATAATCCCAGGGCAACGAAAAGACTGCTTATCATACTTTCTCTGTCAATTATCCTGGTGAGGGTAGAACCACTCATGGAAAACGTAATTCCATTTGCCGCGTTATTGGCAGTTATGGCAATAGGCTTTATTATCCTCGAAAAGAGGGAACGCTTTGCCCATGAACTTTCCTTAAAACTGGGGAAATTGTGGGTGTTTGCAGAAATTATCCTCTTTGTGCTGGTGGGAGCACAGGTTAACATAAAAGTTGCTTTAAGCACCGGGGCTTCGGCAGTCATTCTTATTTTCCTGGCCTTAATTGCACGAAGCATAGGAACATATCTGTGCGTGCTGGGCAGTAATCTAAACCTGAAAGAAAGAATATTTGTGGTCATTTCATATATACCTAAAGCGACCGTACAGGCAGCAATCGGAGGTGCCCCCCTGATAGCCATGAGAATGGCAGGAGTAAACACACGGCCGGGGGAAATTATCCTGGCGGTGGCAGTTTTGAGTATTTTACTTACTGCTCCTATAGGAGCCTGGGCTATTACATTGTACGGAGATAAGTTCCTGGAAGTAAAGGTAGCTGAAACATCCAGGGACAAGGTCCCTTTAGTCCCAACTCCTGGAATGGTTCCGGCCAGTGACCCCGGGAATTAGAGATGCAGGAAGAATTGGGGAAAGAGGTGGCTGTGCACGGGACACAATGGAATGCCCTGCATAATGGCTACTTTTCAAATCCAGAAATAGCAAATTACTTTCTTCCCAGGATAAAAGAAACCATAGCACTTGCCCATCCTGATGTTATAGTGGACCTGGGAGGTGGGACAGGATTTCTTCTTGAGAAGTTAATCAGAGATATTCCAGAAGCGGGTATACGTTTGCTAAACCTGGATTGTTCCGAAGCACAGCTCTCCGTGGTACAGCACCCACGCATTTCCTGCCTTCGGACTTCAATAATGGATTTCAGGAGAAATGATGCAGGCAAGGAAATAAAGCAATTACTTTTTATCATGCGTTCGCTGCTACATTATTTTGGAAAAGAGGGTTTAATTCCTTTGCTTAACCATTTGCGTCTGCAGATGAAAAAAGGTGAATTCTTCCTGCATCAGAGTGCCTGCTTTGAAAATAGCAGAGATGCAGAGTGCATAAATTTACTCTATAAACTGATGAATACAAAGAAATACTATTTCACCACCAGGGAACTTTGTCATTATCTCGAAAAAACAGGATGGAACGTGGTTTCTATCTCCTCTGCTCCTAAGTTGTCTTTGTCTTCCTGTGATTTAGCCAGAAGATATGATATTGGCAGAGAGAAGATCCTGGAGGTAGGCAGGGAAATAATGGCACGTTTTGGAGAAATGGCGGATATTTTCAAGTCTACTCCTTACGGGTTCTGTGCCTACCTGCATTACCGGATTTTCATCTGTAGGGCAATTTGACATGGGGAAAGGAGAAAAGGGGTGGGGTTAAGCCCCCTTGCTCCCTCCCGATATACGGGACAGGCAGGAATCCATTTCATTCAAACTCTAAACAACAAACTCAAAACTCTAAATAAATCACAAAGCACAAACTCAAAAATTATAACCAGGCTCCCAAGAAACCAGGGTAATAAGTTACCGTTCAGTATTTACTGCTCACTGCTTACTGTTCACTATTAAGGGCTATGGTCTAAAGTTTGGAATTCTGGATACCCGCTTCCGCGGGTATGACAGGCAAGCTGGTGCTTTGTTTTATGGCTCCATCTTCTATTTTTGGGCTTTGTCATTCCTGCGAAAGCAGGAATCCACTTCCTTTAAAACTCTAAACTTTCCGAAGGAATCCCGGACCCCGATATAATTTCGGGGCTTCGGGACGAAACCCTAAACCGCATGGAGGTCAGAATAAAACTCTCCCAGGATACCCGGCCTCCCTTCTTCTCTTCTCTCCCCTTTGTGCCTCTGTGCCCCTGCCCGCCCTCTCCCGGCGAATGTCGGGATCGGGAGCAGGCGGGTTTGCGCCTATCACTTACTCACTTATTCACCTACTCACTTTTATCAGTCTACAGTCTAAAGTCTAAGGTCTATAGTCTATTCTGATACTACGGGGTAAAAAGAATCTCTTTCTCCTTTATTCCTCCAAATTTATATTCACCAAAGTTCAAAATAATTTCTTCTTCCTCTTCTATATATGCAGCCAGAATTCTGCCCACAAAAATGGTGTGATCGCCGGTGCGTAAAGTATCCACTACCTTACACTCCAGGTTTATAGGAGCGTTTTTTATTAAAGGCGGTGTTACATACTTTGCTTTCTCAGTCTCCACTGCACTTTCCTTTAATTTGTCCACGTCTTTTCCCGAATGGGTTCCCCAGTAATAAACTTCTTTGCCCATTTTCTTGCTGGGGAAGAAAACAACAAATTCCCTCTCTTTCTGGAGCAAGGTGTGACTGTAGCGGGTCACTCCCACTGATATGGCTACAAGAGGAGGAGCAAAAGAAGTTTGCATAAACCATTCCAGGGGTATGAGATTGGCTCGCTTATTCTTCTCATCCCAGCTTACCGCTACGACTACTCTTGCTGGATACTTTTTTCTCCATACTTCCGAAATACTTACTTCTTTCATAGCTCACCCTCCTTCCATTATGGAAAATATTCTGTCCTCCAGGAGACGGATAAAAGAAACCCCTTCTTCTTGAGAAGAAGCCTGTTTCATTATCTCTTCTTTTAAGCCCATGTTTACTATCAGGCTCTTAATGAATAAATATTTTAAAAAAACATTATCCTGGGTGCTAAAAAGGAAGAAGGAAAGCAGGAGATAACGTGCTTTTTCCCGGTCTTCCTGCGAGGAAAGATTAGCAAACTTAATAACTGTTTCCCTTATCTTACTTTCCCTCTGGGTAGTAAATAGTTTTTTGAAATATTCTTTCAATATTCGGGAAAATCTCTTTTTTTCTTCCGGGTACTTATTTGTAAAAAGAAAATCCCGCACTTTTTCCTCATCTCCACCTGTCTGAAATACCAGAGAAGCAAAGAACCTTCCTATCTCTCCCAGGAGTTCCCTCATCTCGTATTCTTTTATCCAGAGGTCAGAAAACTCCTCTTTTTCCAATATCTCTGTTGATTTCAGTATATTTTCCACGGTTCTGGAAGAGGTAAAGAGGGGAAGAAGGAGACGCGAAAATTCCTTGTAATCGGAGATCTTGTAATCCCCTATTCGTTCATCGTAAAACCTATCCATGCAGCCCCTTAACTTTTCAATAAGCTCATTGTCGAATCCCAATCCTCTAAGGGATATCTCTATTTTCTTAAAAGCTTCTTTCTTTCCCATAATCTCACCTTATCATAAATTTCGAATCCCCATCTCCCCATCCCTAAAGCAACCTAAAGTCTAAAGTCTTAAGTCTTAAAATCTTTCCCTCACCATACTGAGTTGTCTAAAAGCCTCCAGTTTCTCTTTCCTGCCTGCCTTGGCTTTACTTACTGCTTCCCGTAAAAAATATATGGATTCTTCATAGGTTTTTTTGTCTACTGGATAGGGATAGCCATCTTTCCCTCCATGGGCGAAAGAATAGCGTGCCGGGTCTCTCCTGCTCACCTTTTCACCGTAAATGAGTTCTGAGATAAGGGCAAGTGCTCGCAGGCTCTTTGCTCCCATTCCTTTTATACTTATTACCTGGGTAAAATCAGAAGGATTTTTTGCATGCACGCGAAGTATAACCTTCTGGAGCTTTTTCTCGTCCACCCAGATACCTTCTATATGGTGATGAGAAGGAAGCGTAAACTCGCGTATTTTCTTGAAATCTTTCATGAGACGCTCCGGGTCTTCCTGAAGGAGAGAAGTTATTGTTTCCCTGGCACCGTCGCTTTCCTCGGCTACCAGGTTAAAAATCTCCCCTTTCCAGGAGGAAATAATCCCCTGGTGAGGTTCATTCACGAAGTCAATATTCTTCTTGCTCAGCCAATGGTATCTTCTTGCCCATCCCCTGCCCGGATTCATTCCCTGCTGAATTACACACCAGTCTCCTTCCCGGGTAAAGAGAAAGGTGTGATGATAAAGCTGGAATCCATCCTGCAGGCAGGAATTATCCACTTTGGCAGTAATCCTACTTGCCTGGACAAGCTCCTCGCAAGCACAGGATAGAGCAAACCTTTCTCCTATGCTATTAATCTGTTTTGGGGTGGAAAGAGCAGTTTTTCCTTTGCCCCCCGCCGCAAAAACTCCCAGTTCCTTTCCTATATCTTTTAAGCTTTCTTTTATTGCCCCGCAGACAGTAGTGGTAAGCCCGGAAGAATGCCAATCAAAGCCGAGCGCACAGCCAAAAGCCTGGAACCATACAGGATCGGAAATTTTTTTTAAAAACTCTCCCCTTCCCCTCTCCTGCACCAGCAGGTAAATTACTTCCCGGCTTAACCTGACCATTTTTTCAAACAGCCAGCTGGGTGCTCTCCCATAATGCAGGGGCAAATTAGCTACACCTGTTCTCATCGCTGTATCAGGCTGCCATCCATTTCTCAAGTTCTTCTGTTATAGTAAGCCGGGTGCGGTAAATTACACTTTCCGGCACACTTATTTTTCCCAGGCCTCTTCTCTCTCCCATAAGAATATGTCCAATATCCTCTGGCTTCTTTCCCAGCAATTTTGTGGCATAGGCATCCAGAGCTACAGGGTCAGTTCCGGCGATAATCTGGTAGGTGTATTTTACCTTTCCCGGCCCCTGGGGACCGCGGGTAAGAAGAATCCTATAAGCATCTACCACAATGAGGTCTGGTTTAATCAAGGTGGAAAGATCTGTTATGCTTTCGTGCAAGCCCACCCGATGCATTTTCCCCCTGTCCTTTACCACTCCCATGAGATTTTTCATGGAAATACTTACCTTTGCTCCACCATGCACCTTAACCACGGGAACGTTTATGAGCACATCTGCTTCCACTACTTCACTTAAAATCTCTGCTTCTTTTAGCTTGTAACCTTCGGGTATGTTTTTCTTTACGTATCTTTTGGCAAATTTTACTTTTCCTCCTGCTTTTTTCACTGCTTCTTCTATCCCACTCTTTCGGTAAGTCATGCGTGCATCATGGCAGGTATGGTCTATTACTATTACTTCCCTGGCACCCGCCTCCCGGCACATTCTGACTATTTCACCCACTACGGCAGGATGAGTATTTGCCGCTTGTTCCGGTGATCGATTCCAGGCAATGTTAGGTTTGACCACCACGCGGTTTCCCTTCTTTACGAATTTTTTCATTCCACCCAGAAGGTCAATAGATTTCCTGGTAGCCATTTTGATATTTTTCCCTTCTACCACACTCATATAAGGTGAAGAAGCAGCAAAGAGAGAATCTTTTAAAAATAGACTTTCCCCCACGGTTCCTATGAATCCTGAGGCGGTCAGTTTCAGGAAGTCCCTTCTACTTATCTTTTCCATCTTCCACCCCCTTATTTTTTATTTTAACACTTCGGGAAATAAGCCAGGAAATAGCAAGTGAAATTTCAAAAAGAAGTATCAAGGGCAAACCAAGTAAAATCTGGGTTATTACATCGGGTGGGGTAAGTACAGCAGAAAGAATAAAAGCACCCAGGATAGCATGGCGATGAAATCTTAAAAGGTCATGATAGCTCAAAATCTTCATCCTGGTAAGCACTGCAGCAATTAGTGGGACCTGGAACAATGCTCCTAAACCTATGAGAAATCGGGTAACAAAAGAGATATAGTAGCTTAATGAGAAGGTAGGCAAAAGGTTGGGGCCGGTAAAGCGCAGCAGGAAGTTTAATCCTACCGGTATTACTACTTCGTAGGCAAAGAAAATTCCGGTGAGAAAAAGTATGGGGGAAAATATAATTACCGGCAGAATTGTCTTCCTCTCTCCCTGGAAAAGGCCGGGAGAAAGAAAAGCCCAGAGGTGGTAAAGGATAAAAGGAGAAGCAAGAATTACACCAGAAAAGATAGATACCTTAAGATAGACTATCAGCCCTTCCTGAGGCCTCAGCAGAATGAGATTTTCTACTTTCCCCTTCAAGGGAAGGTAAAGTGTTTCCACTATCTTCTGAGCATAATGGAAAGATGCAATAGTGCCTATTACCACCGCAACTATTGACCACAATATTCTCCTTCTCAGTTCTTCCAGGTGTTCCAGAAAGCCAGCTTCTTTCATTTGTGAGGTTCTTTGCCTTCATCATCCTCTTCTATTTCCTCGTCTATCTCTTTTTTGGCTTCCTTTAACCCCTTCTTGAAGCTCATAATTGCTTTTCCCATTGCCTTCCCTATCTCGGGAAGTCTCTTGGCTCCGAAGAGAAGGAGAATAATAAAGAAGATTAAAATTAATTCGCTCCATCCAATATTCCCAAACATAACCTTATCCTCCTTTATATAAGTTTAACATAATTTTTCACGCCTGTTATTTATTAAATTCCAAAAACCCGAATAGCGGCTGCACCTTCCACGGGACAATGATTTTCGCACTGACCACAACCTATACATACATTTCCCCCCACTACATATGGCCTGTTCTTCTCATCTGCCCAGATAGCTTGCACGGGGCAGTATTCCATGCATATAAGGCAGAGGGCTTCCCCTTTCCAGGCAATGCATCTTTTGCGGTTAATAGTGGCAGTTCCTATCTTTACCTCACTAACAGAACTGACTCTCTTTATTGCTCCGCTCGGGCATACTTTTCCACAGGAGAAACATAGCTGGCAAGGTGCAATCCTGAAAACAGGATGAGGAGTCCATAATCCTTCCAGGCCTCCCTCCAGGAGAGAGGGATGCAGGGTCTTAGAAAGGCATACCTTCATACATTCGCCGCACCTGATACAATAAGCAACAAATTCTTTTTCTGGCCTTGCCCCGGGAGGACGTAGTAAATACGGATTTTCCCCTCTCAGGCGAGAAAGCGGCACAAGGATTACCCCTCCTGCAAATGAGAAAATAAAACGACGGCGGGAAAAATCCATATTTTTGCTCCGCCTGTTTAAGAGGGTGAGAAATCCTCCCAAGGGACAAAGCCGAGAACACCACACCTGGGGAATAAAGAGATCAAGCATCAAAAGTGCCAGCAAGAAAAGTAACAGGTAAGGATGGATAAAGGCTCGTAGAAGGATAGAAAATGGCTCTATCAGACCTATTAGCGGCAGGGAGAAAATAGCTAACCCCAGAAAAAACGCAAGAATATAAAAACTTATATACGGAAAGGGAGAAGTTTTTCTTTTCCATTTGGTTCTTCTCCATATACCTCTCCATATTTCAAAACTTGTTCCCAGGGGACATGCCCAGCGGCAGAAATATTTTCTTTTCACAAAGATAAATACAAGAATAAGCAACAACCCCGGGATAAAATAAGGAATAATTCTCCGGGTGCTTATACTGGTAGTAAAGGCAGCAAGCGGGTTAAGGCGAAAAAATATATTTACCGGAACGCCGGGGAGAGGGTAACGGGTAAAAAAAACAAGCAGAAAAAAAACAGAGAGAAAGAAAATTCTACTTGCCCAACGGAATATTTTTTCTTTTCTTCTGGAGTTCATCTTTATAGCGTTTCCTTATCGTGGCAAATATCTCCCTGAAATCATCTGAACAGTAATCAGGATATGTCCAGGATAGAGGCTGGTAAGAACCTTTAAAAAAATAAAGGGTAACTTCACCGTAGATACCATTTCCCAGGTACAATCTGTGATAACTATCCTTGGTACTGGCCAGAACCACCTTGGATAGCGAGAGATAACCCGGGTCCAGGTTTATCCTTCTTTTCCCATTCCGGGAAAATTCTTCTTCCAGCACCTGGGATGCCCGTTTTATCCTGCTTAATTCCTGCGGGTTAATGAGTTTCTTAAAAGAGACAAACTTTTTCTTGAGATTCTTTCCCATTTCTTCGGCATAGTAATCAGTATAGTTAAAATCGAAGAGAGGCGAAGAGAAATCTATGTCTCCAAACATATCTGCCAGCTTATGTTCCACCTGTGGAAAAAGCTCCACCTCAGAAGTAAACTCGGCAAAAAAAAGCTTAACGGGATCCGGTTCTTTTACTATTCCCATCTTGATTATTCAGGCTTTCAAGTAAATGTTGCACGGATATGGAAGGAGAAAGTTCATTTGCCTTTTCCAGCGATAGGCGAGCTTCCTCCTTCCGGTTCAAATAATAGAGATTGATTCTTCCTATATTGAGATACACGGCAGATTTTTCTGCCGGGGTGCGGGCTACTGACAGGCAGTAGCTCCACTCATTTAAAACCTTTTTCCAATCCGGCTTCACATCAAAGTAAGAAGCAATATAATAGATTTCTGCTAAGTCTCTGGCATACTTAAAATTATTTGGTTCCAGCTTTCTTGCTGCCCTTGCTTCTTTTATTGCATTCTCAAACACTTCTGGCAGACTCCATCCATATTTTTTTGCCACTTCGTAACGGAAAAGTATATACGAATCAAAAAGGTTAGCATGGTAAACTGCCACGTTTGGGTTTATTTTAACCGCTCTTTTGAAAGATTCGATGCTTTCTATATGCTCGCCAAAGTGAACATAATAGGTAGCAAGATTATTGAGAGCCGGAGAAAAATTTGGGTCTATCTCCAGTGCTTTTTCCCAGTACTTTTTGGCCAAATCAGGTTGAGCTAAATCATCATAGTAAATCAATCCCAGGTAATTCAGGGCCTCCTTGCTACGGGGATATCTTTTCAGGAAATCTTCGTATAGCCGGGCTATGCTCAGGGTATCATTGTACAGCTCTTCCTGGATTTTCTTTGCCTCTTCCTTTTTCCCTGCCTTGTAAAGCTGGTTAACTTCTCTTAGTTTTACCTGGAGCTCCTTTTTTCTCTGGTTATCCAGGTAACTAATCCTGCGCAACTCAGCCTGTGACCGGAGAGTCTGCCCGGCTACATTCCAGGTAATAATCCCAGCCAGGAAAAGCAAAAGAGGTATTAGAAAAAAAAGAATCTTTCTTCTTTTCATCTTCTTTTATCTTACCATGCTATGTACCCTTTTATCCAATTCCTATATATTAGACTATAGACAGGAGCCTTTAGCTCTTAGATATTACCCTGAGGCTAAAACGCCTTTGGCGTAGAAATAGCAAGCTCCAAATCCTCTGCCAGCCCCGACATAATGTCGGGGGCAGGCAGGCAAGATACTAAGGTACCAATTCAGTGTTTACTACTTTCCCTGTCTATAGCCTAATGTCTAAACGGGCTGACTTTTAACATAGCAGTTTATTTATTACATGTCGGGTACTTTCCCCGGGTTTTTGGCCTTTTTTCATGCTTCAGATGGCTTTAGGACACAAAAATAAAAAAGAAAATCTCTTAAAACACGAAACAATGAAGAATTCTTGCAGGGAATTGGGTAAAAACTATCCGGCGGCATTTGATACAGGTAGCAGGAAGGCTTATTAAGCATGTTCGAGGTCTGGTTATGTATGCACAGGGAAACCACTGCCCTGTTTCACCAGGGCATTTACCGTCTTCTTTTTTCGGGGAACTGCATAAAAAGCATATTCTGGCAGAATTTGTTTTTTTCACTCTTATATGGTATAAATTAGCGAAGGATTTTTGTCCTGGAAGGAGGTGAAAAGTATGTGTAAAACTTGCGGTTGCGGTCCTAAAAAAGAAGATACTTACAAGTGTGAAGAATGCGGAAAAGTCTCTTCTGTACCAAAGGAGTGCTGTGGCAAACCTATGAAAAAGGTAGAATAATATTTTTGCAATAACTTCCCCGCCAGATGCTGTGTGGCGGGGGTTTTTGGATTTTCCGGTGCTGAGCAGGGAGGGCTTAGTATAATTTCCCCTTTTTATCCGGTTAGATATTTTATGTTCCATTTGGGGCTTGAATATTATTCAAGGATAGATTAAAATCTCCTAATTTAATCATCTCGAGGAGGTAAATTTATGGCAAGAGAAAATACTTCTTTCTCACTTTTTAAACGGTATGCACATAACCCTATACTAACCCCTGCACAATGGCCCTATCCAGTAGCCGGGTGTTTAACCCCGGCGTAGCATCCCTGGATGGCAAGACGATTCTCCTGGTGCGAGTAGAAGACTCAAGGGGATTTTCCCATCTTACGATTGCTACCAGTGAGGATGG
Source organism: Caldisericota bacterium (assembly GCA_013152825.1). GTDB lineage: Bacteria > CAIJMQ01 > CAIJMQ01 > JAADFP01 > JAADFP01 > JAADFP01. The sequence continues at coordinate 27,236 of JAADFP010000014.1, forward strand.
GAAAACAAGATGGAAAATAGATCCCAAGCCCACTATGATGCCTGAACGCACTTACCAGGAAGAGCGATGGGGAATAGAAGACCCCCGCATTGTTTACCTGGAAGATAGAGAAGCTTTCGCCATAACTTATGTCTCATTTTCCAAGGGAGGCCCCCTGGTTTCCCTGGCTCTCACAAAAGATTTTAAGGAATTCAAACGAGTAGGCCCCCTGGTTCCACCGGAAGATAAGGATGCCTCTTTATTTCCCAGGAAATTCGATGGAAAATATGTGCTTATCCACCGGCCGATAAT
>JAADFP010000015.1 GCA_013152825.1 Caldisericota bacterium
AGTTCCGCCCCGCCTTGAAGAGGCACAGATACATGATGCAGGATAGTGGATTCCTGCTTTCGCAGGAATGACAAAGGCAGACAAATGGAAGGCGAAGCCGCAAAACAAAACACCAGCTCTCCTCTCATACCTGCGCAAGCGGGCAGGCTATGCCCCGCCTTACCAGGAAACCGGGATACCAGGTAACCAGTAAACAGAGAGTTTGCTTCCTTGCATCCCGGCAGTGTAGTAAAAGAGGGCGGGGATGATTATTCCTGCAGTAGAGAGAGCAGTTCTTCTGAAGGCGGGATTTCTTCTTCCCAGCGTTTTACCTCTTCTCCTTCCACCAGCACTACGGTGGTGGGTATCTTGAAAACCCCTAAAAGCGTTGCTTCTGTTAAGTCATCCAGATCTTCCATGTCATAGTAGCGGTAGTCGACATTTAAATTCTCTTTACCTATAAGGTGCTCTACCTTGTTTCTTGTGCTCTTGCAGCGTGCACACTCGCTTTTCCCGAAAATCTTTATTTCTTTCATGGTATTTTCACCTTCCTATCTTTCCATTAACTGCATAATTTCCCTTTTGCCGGGCTTTAAGTTCACCTATCTTTGATTTGTTCCAGTTATTTACCTTGGAAAAGTAGCCCACTATTCTGGTCATCCCGTAGGTATCAAAACTTCCGCAGAAACTACATACCTCTTTTAGTCCCCTGTCTGAACGCCGGCAGTCATTGCAGATGGTGAACTCTGGAGATATGGTAATTTGAGCGGCAGGAGTTTTATGGAAAGTTTTGCTAACCAGGTTGAGAATTCCTTCCGTACTCGGTTTTTCTTCCCCGATGAAAGCATGAATTATTGCTCCGCTTTCTATAAGAGGATGGAATTTTGCCTGTCTTTCAATCCTTTCCACCAGGGTGATAGGCGCATCGGGACGGAAATGGATGGAATTGGTATAGTAATACTCATCCCTTTCTATATCTCCTTTTATGACATCTATGCTCTCCGGGTAATTCTCCATGTCAATCTTGGCCAGTCTTCTGGTAGCGGATTCGGCTGGTGATTCTTCCAGGGAGATTTTCAGCCCGTATCGTTTGCTGTATTCTTTTGCTTTAAGGAACATGTAGGAAATAATCTTTAACCCTAACTTGTAAGTTTCTTCATCCTGGTGCAATTCCTGGCCTACCAGGTACTGCACACACTCGTTGAGCCCTATGATACCTACGATGTAGGTCACCTTGTCCAGGTCTATGTAGGGGAATCCGTCCCGGGCAATTTTCCCCACTTCCCAGAGGGGGAGCCCCGGTGCTTTCATTAGTTCATGGATAAAGTCTCTCTTTTCCATGTGAGCTTTCATCACTAATTCGAATGCATTATCAATCTCCTTGAATAATTTATCCAGTTTACCCTTTCCTGCCCGGTATGCTGCCTGGGGTAGGTTGATGGTTACGTTCTGGAAACCGCAAAACCTCATGCTTTCGGGGTGCCTTATCATGTAGTCATCGGTAACCTTGTACCTCAGCCTGCAGCAAGCGGCCAGGGTAACTTCGTCCCGGTCAAAGATAAAGTAGGGGCTGCCATTTTCTGAAGCTACATAGCAGGCAAACTTCAATAATTCAAATTGCTCCGGGTCGTTGAATGTATCTGCATTTACATGAATATCCATCTTGGGAAAGGCAAAGACGTGGCCATACCTGTCGCCTTCCAGCCATACTTCCATCAGTGCCCGGGCAAATCGCATGGCTTCTTTTTTGTATTCTTTGTAGGTTTTCCCCGTGGCTTTTCCATGCGGTCCTATGGCCGGCACTTCTTCCAGGTACCTGGGGATCCCCGTGTGAATGTTAAAATCCAGGAAGAGGGTTTGCCCGCCCCGGGAAAAGGCGTTTTGTGAGCCAGAGAAAATGAGATACTGAGCTTCCTGTTTCATCTCCTTGTCAGACATGCCCACCAGATAGGGAGCGTAGAAAACGTTTAAGTAGCCCACCCCCAGTGCCCCTGCGTAGTAAGCCTGCATGGAGGCAAGAAAAGTGTTGAGGTGTCCGGTAAGGGTCCTTGCATGAGCTGCTGGAAGAGATGAAGTGTCCAGGTTTTCCAATTCCAGCCCGTATTTTTTCAGGTACTCCAGGGAGTGACTGGAGCAGTAAACCCGGGTGGGGTAGCCAAGGTCATGGATATGTATAATTCCTCTAAGGTGTGCTTCGGATACTTCCGGTGAGAAAACTCTCTGCAGGGAGTATTGCTTTAACACCTGCTCGGCGATAGTCAGGTTAACTGCTTCGGGGTTATTTGCAGAAATGTTAGAGTTTTCCTTGCTTTTGGAGTATATTACCTTCTCCAGGTTGTATACGGGAATTCCCAGTATCTGTTGGGTAGCCAGTTTCTTACGGTAGCCACGGATGAGGAGCTCATTGTTTACCATTTCCCGGATTAGGGTGGTAGTGGTTTCTTTGAGCCCGGAACGAAGTATCTTGCCTTCTACAGCCGTAGCAATCGCATTAGCCACAGCCGGGGAGAGCTGGCATTCTTTTATGAGGGCGTTTGTTATCCTGTTTTTATCCCAGGGGAGGAGTACTTCTTCCTGGGGGGTGTACACGAGAAGGGAAAGGTCTGTGGTAGAGGTTTTTTTCGTGGTAGATTTTCTCACTTTTATAAGTGAGCGCTGGCGGTTTCTCCAATCACGGTAAAGTATAAAAGCTTTGGCCGTTTTTGCATGGCCGTTTTCAATGAGAATCTTTTCCACTGCATCCTGTATCTCTTCAATATCCGGGACCTCGTATCCCTGGCTAAGCAGGTAATGCTCCACTTGCTCGGCCAGGTCCTCTGCAGTTTTTCTGTCTTCTCCTCCCACTGCTTTGGCAGCTTTAAAGATAGCCTCAGTTATCTTGTTTCTGTTATAGGAAACCAGCCTGCCGTCTCTCTTTCTCACAAATTCTATATTGCCTGTTTTATCATTATCAACAGCCCCGGTATGCTCGGATATCCCCCTTCCCGTTTCTACATCTAAATCCTTACCAACTCTACCTTCTCCTGTTTCCATCTCTTCCTCCCTTCTCTATATCTTTTACTTCCTTCAAAAAATCTCCTACATCTTCAAATTCTCTATATACAGAGGCGAACCTCACGTAGGCCACCTTATCCAGGTCATACAACCCTCTCATCACTGCCCCTCCTATCTCCTGGGAAGGGACTTCCACGTAGAACCTATTTCTCATCTCAGTAGAAATTTTTTCTACCAGTCCCTCAATTTTCTCCATACTTAAAGGCCTTTTCTCGCATGCTTTCATAATCCCTGCTTTTAGTTTATCTCTCTGGAAAGGTTCTCTTTTTCCGTCTTTTTTAATCACCATCAAGGGGGTCATTTCCACGCGCTCTCGCGTGGTAAACCTTTTCCCGCAGTGCAAACATTCCCTCCTTCTCCTTATAGAAGTGAAATCAGGACCTGTACGTGAATCCACCACTCGATCCTCCGGGTTTCCACAAAAAGGACACTTCATAACGCAATATGTTGTTATATATATTCTTAGGTATCCAACATGTTGTTGTCAATAAGGAAAAAAACATTTTGAAGGCAAAAAGCGAATCTTTAAGTCAGAAAGAGAATATTTATGGATTGTTCTGGCTTTTTCCGCTCTTTAGGCTTACGCGGATACCAGCATTTCTGAGCAGTTCTATCCCATCACCTGGTCTCTCGGTTTCTTTTTTACAGACTACCCGGGAGATGCCGGCAGAAATAATCATTTTGGCACAGAGGATGCAGACCTGGGCGTTTACGTAAAGGGTGGTTCCTTCGGTAGAGATCCCGAATTTTGCGCATTGCAGAATGGCAGAAGCTTCACCGTGCGTGCATCTGCCTACTTCGTAGCGCGTGCCACTGGGAATACTTTGCCGGTCTCGTTCGCATACTCCCGTATCAATGCAGTGGGGAGCACCGGAAATACATACACCGTTATATCCGGTGGCTATTATCCTTTTGCCTTTCACCACTACGGCTCCCACCTTTTTTCGCAGGCAGGTGCTTCTCTTGGAAACAAGTTCTGCTACTTCCATAAAGTAATCGTCCCAGGGCAGACGCTTTTGCTTAGGTTCAGATCTTGCCATTTGACATACCCCTCTTTTCTTCCTCAGATTATATAACAATGGGAAGCAATATTAAAGGAAAACAATTGATGCTTTCTCACTTGCCGATGCAGAACCTGGAAAAAATATTGTCCAGGATCTCCTCTCCCACCTCTTCTCCCAGGAGAGACTTGAGAGCAGAAAGGGCTTCCTGTAAATCCCTAGAGACAAACTCCTCACTTAATCCTGCCTTTGCCGCTGCCTCTGCTTTCTCTGTTTGCGAGAGGGCGTTTTTCAGTAATTCTACGTGCCGCAGGTTAGTTACCAGAACTCCTTCACTCTGCAGTACTTCTCCCTGCAGAATTTTTTCAAGCATTTTCTTCTTCAGTTCTTCTATGCCTTTCCCCTGCAGGGCGGAGATCTCCACTTTTTCAGGGGCAAGAGTAGAAGGGTCCCATTTCCTCTGCAGGTCAATTTTATTGATTACCAGTAATCTGTTTTTATCCCTGCTTTTTTCCAGTATCTTCTCATCCTCCCCGTTGAGGGGGCGGCTTATGTCCAGAACTAATAGCACAATATCTGCGGACTCCAGGTATTTCTCGCTCCTTTTTACCCCTTCCTTCTCCACGGCTTCCTTTACTTTTCTTATTCCTGCCGTATCTACCAGGCGAAATGGCACCCCCTCCAGGGTTAGCCATTCCTCCAGCGCATCCCGGGTGGTCCCGGGTACTTCTGTAACAATAGCCCTGTCTTTTCCCAGTAGTTGGTTCAAGAGAGTGGATTTACCCACATTAGGTTTTCCTGCTATGGTTACCAGGGCGCCTTCCCGAATTACTCTACCTGTGCTTTCGTTTTTTAAAAGGGAGGCGATGGCTTCCCGGACGGTTTTTATTTTATTAAGCGTCTCCTCCCGGGAGATTATTTCTATCTCTTCCTCGGGAAAATCCAGTGAAGCTTCCAGAGAGGCTATTAAATGGAGAAGATTTTCTTTTATTCTCCTTATAGAGCGGGAAAGGTTACCTTCAAGCTGGGAGGAGGCTATCTTCAGGGATAGCTCACTCTTTGCCCTTATAATATCCAGGACCGCTTCTGCCTGGGCCAGGTCTATCCTGCCGTTGAGAAAGGCTCTCAGGGTAAATTCTCCCGGCTTTGCCATCCTGGCCCCGGAACTCAGGACTGCCTCTAAAACCTTTCTTAAAGGCACTATCCCCCCATGGCAGTTTATCTCCACCACGTCTTCCCGGGTATAGCTCTTTGGCTTCCTCATAACAGTAATAATTACTTCATCCAGGGTCTCTCCGTGGTGAACTATGTGGCCGTAGTGGACGGTGTAGGTGGGAGAAAGGGATGGCTTCACCTTTCCTTTAAATAGCCTGTCTGCAATTTCCAGTGCCCGGGGACCGGAGATGCGTACTATGCCGATTCCTCCTTCTCCCGGGGGGGTGGAGATAGCAGCAATGGTATCCTGAAAATCTATCTTTCCCATAGAGTGAATTTTACCATTTTTATCCGCCGATTAGGCGGGATTCTCATTTTTGGTAAAATGTTAAAAGAATTCTCAGTGGTTATCCCAATGAGGTTAGTAAGCAGATCTTGAGCAAGAAGAATTTCCTACTGGTAAACCCCTGGGTCTATGATTTTGCCCTGTATGATTTGTGGATGAGACCCCTGGGGCTTTTACGGCTGGCCGGGATATTAAAAAATTACGGCAATGTTTTCCTGGTAGATTGTCTGGATAGAGGGGATCCCCTGGTTAATGCCCGGGAGGATGATTACGGCTGCGGCAAATTTTTCAAAGTAGAGGTAGATAAACCTCCTGCTTTGCAAGAAATCAGACGTCCCTATTTTCGCTATGGAATCCCGGAGGCAAACTTCAAAGAAAGAGTATCAAATATACCTATACCCGATATTGTTTTCATCACTACGGGCATGACTTACTGGTACCCGGGAGTGGTGAAGACGATCGAGGTAATTAAAAGCATGTTTCCCCCTGCTTTAATTGTGCTGGGAGGAGTATATGCAACGCTTCTTCCCCAACATGCCAGGAGTTTGCCGGGAGTGGATGAAGTGTTTACCGGGAGGGATGAAAGGGAACTTGCTCTCTTTTTAAGCCGGCTGGTGGGAGAAAAGGTGGAAGTACCTCCTTCCCCTTTGCCGGATTTAAGTCTCCGGCAAAGGAAAGATTCCTGGGTGATAGAAACTTCCCGGGGTTGTCCGTTCTCCTGTTCTTACTGTGCCTCCCATCTTTTTTCTCCTTCCCTGGTGTTTCGTAAAAAAGAGGAAATAATACAGGAATTGGAGTACATGGGGGAAGAGGGAGTGAGGCATGTGGCATTATATGATGAGGCTTTTCTCTTTTCCTACCGGGAGCATGCTTTGCCCTTATTAGAAGAAATAGTAAAAAGAAATTTATCCTTCACCTTTCATACTCCCAATGGTCTGCATGCCCGGTTCTTGAGCCTCGAGGTGGCAGAGCAGCTGAAGGAAGCAAACTTCCTTACCCTGAGATTGAGCCTGGAGACGGCGGAGGAGAATTTGCAGAAGGAAACAGGAGGTAAGGTAAAAAACGAAGAGCTGGAAGTTGCCCTGCACAATCTTGTCCGGGCCGGATATGCTCATAGGGAGATAGGGGTTTACCTTATGCTTGGCTTACCGGATGCTTCCCGGGAAGACCTTAAGCAAAGCGTGCTGTATGTACACTCCCTGGGAGCAAAAGTGTTTCTGGCCAACTTCTCTCCTATCCCGGGCACCCCGGACTGGCTGAAATTGAAGCAAAGAGGCGTGGTGAGGGAAGATATGGATCCTCTATGGCATAATAATACTGTATTTCCGGTAAAATTAGGTTGGGAGGAAGGCAGAATCAAAGAGATAAGGTTGTGGGTAAAGGAGTTGAACCGGGCATTGGATAATTGAGGAGATTCCTATAGAATAAAGAATGAAGAATATTTTTCTCCTGGGTTTTATGGGAAGCGGGAAGAGTGTTATAGGGGAGAAACTTTCCCGGAAACTGGGCAGGGAATTTATAGATATGGATAGAGTAATTGAAGAGAGAGAAAGCATGAAAATAAGCGAGATATTTGCCCAACGGGGGGAAGATTACTTCCGCAGGAAAGAAGGAGAATTGCTCAAAGAGATAGGAGGAACGGGCAATGCCGTGGTTTCTACGGGCGGGGGAATTGTAATGGCAGAAAAGAACTGGGAAGTTCTAAAAAAGGGGATAACCATATATCTTAAAATTTCTCCGGAAGAAGCCTGGAAAAGGCTGGAGAAAGTAGAGGATAGGCCTTTACTCTTACAAAAAGACAGGAAGCAGTATATTTATAACCTGTTAAAAACCCGCCAGCCTTACTACGAGAAGGCGGATTTTACCGTGTTGAATGAGGGAAGAAGAGTAGAAGAGGTAGTAGAAGAAATAGTGAGGATGATGGCATGAGAGAAATTAAAGTAAACCTCTCCGAGAGAAGTTACCGTATTATAGTGGGAGAAGGAATTTTGGGAAACCTGCCTGATTTTATAGGCTCTCCTTCCCGGGTTCTGCTCATCACTGATACTACCCTTTACGCCTTTTACGGGAAAACACTGGAATCTGTTTTAAGGGAGAGATTTCCGGTGGAAAATTTTCTCCTCCCTCCGGGAGAAAAAGGCAAGAACATCAAGTGGGCACTGGGAATATTGAGAAAGGCAATTCTTTCTTCCTTTGATCGTTACTCGCTCTTTCTCTGTCTGGGAGGCGGTAGCGTGGGAGATACCGGAGGCTTTGCTTCTTCCATATACATGAGAGGTGTGCGATGCATCCAGGTCCCCACCACACTTCTGGCCATGGTGGACTCCAGCATAGGAGGAAAGACCGCGGTGGATTTCTACGGCAAAAACATAGTGGGAACCTTTTATCAGCCCTCGCTGGTAATCTCGGATACCGCTACCCTGAAAACACTTCCGGAGAGGAATTACCTGAACGGATTTGCCGAGGTGGTGAAGTACGGGATTATCAAGGAGCCTGCAATTCTCACCGTGCTAAGGGAAAACCGGGAAGAAATTTTACAGAAGGGAAAGATACTGGAATCTCTTATCTTCCAGTGTGCACAGATTAAAGCAGAGGTAATAGAAGAGGACGAAAAGGAAAAAGGCTTGCGGATGATTCTTAATTTTGGCCATACCATTGGCCATGCTCTGGAGGCAAATAGCAAGTTTGCCTTGTGGCATGGAGAAGCGGTGAGCCTGGGAATTGTAGCTTCTGCTTATATCTCACAGGCTATGGGGATGATAAAAAAGGAAGTTCTATCAGAGCTGGAAGACTTGCTTTCTCTTTACTCTCTTCCCACCAGATACGAGCGTTTTTCCTCCTCCCGTTTAAAAGAGTTCCTGCAGAGAGATAAAAAAGTTAAGATGGGAAAACTCAGGTTTGTATTGATGAAAAACCTGGGGGAAGTGGAGATAAGAGACGATGTGCCAGAATCTTTGTTAGAGGAGAGCCTGGAGTATTTAAAGAAAGATGGGAGAAATAGAAGAGCTTTTTGATAAGGCAAAGACTCTATCTCTCAGGGGAAAGTGGAGAGAAGCCCGTGCGGTTTATGAAAAAATAATTCAAAAAGCAGAAAAGGTGCCGGGGGTTTACCTGGGGTTGGGGGAAATTGCACTGCGCGAGGGAAGTCCAGAGAAAGCGGAGGACTATTTCAGGAAAGAAAAAGAACAGGGGAAAGTTGCCCCCCGGCTGGAGCAGTTGCTCGCTGTATCCATGATCTTGCAGGGAAGGTGGAAAGAGTCGATAGAAGAACTGGAGCATTCTCTGCGCCTTGATCCCAAAGACACGCGTCCTTATATTTACCTGGGTTACGTTTACCTGGAACAGGGAGAAATAGATAGAGCGCAGGGCTGGCTGGAGATGGCAGAAGAGGAAGGGATAGAGAGCCTATCCCTGGATTTGTATCTGGCCCGTATTTATTATCTGAAAAAAGAACGAGAGAAACTAAAAAAGGTAATCAGCAGGGCGGATGAGAAACTGTTCATGCTCAGGAAGGTACTTTCCTCGCCTCTACTTGACCTGGTAGAGGGAGAGTTAAAATTCCTGGCCGGAAACTTTAGGGAAGCCATGGCTTTGATAGAAAAGGGGAGGAAAGATTTCACAAAAAAAGGAAGCATATTTGAAGCGGGAATAATTTATTCTCTCGCGGCAGTGGAAAAGTACCTGGAAGGCTTACGAAGAGGTAAAATTTAAGCAAACCATGACGGATGAATCCCTGGACCTGGATAAAGTCAGGAAAGAAATAGAAGAGTTAAGAGAGGAGATACGCTATCACAATTACAAATACTACGTAGAGAATAACCCGGTTATCTCGGACGAAGAGTACGACAGGCTACTTTCCCGTTT
>JAADFP010000016.1 GCA_013152825.1 Caldisericota bacterium
TACCATCCACCATTATAGGATTTAAGGAAACTACTGTAGGCACAGCAAATTCCCTGGTCATCTCCGAAACAACTTTCATCATTATCAATGGCCCCACCGAATAAACTAAATTTATTCTTTCCTCTTTTAAAAGTTTCTCCAGGACATGGGTTACCAGCCCTTTTATGCCCACTGAACCATCCTCAGTGGTAATGAATAGTTCTTTCATCACTTTTTTTAGTTCTTCTTGAAGTATTACCTGCTTTTCGCTTCTGAAGCCAATTATTCCTATTACTTCGTTTCCTGCCTCCTGCATTGCCCTGGCTATCGGGTACATTTCCGCTGTGCCCACACCTCCGGCCACGCAAATCACTTTACCCCATTTTTCAATTTCAGCGGGCTTTCCCAGGGGCCCCAATATATCCACGATGACCTGGTTTTCTCCCATCATGCCCAGCTCTCTGGTAGATTTACCCACTTCCTGTACCACAAGCTGTATCCATCCTTTATTTTTATCCCAGTCGCAGAGAGTGAGGGGAAATCTTTCTCCTTTTTCATGCAGTCTCAATATTACAAATTGTCCGGGCAAGGCTGCCTCAGCTATTGCCGGGGAATAGATGCGGAATGATTTTATATTGTCGCCTATTGTTCTTTTTATTAGTATCTGGTTATCCCTATAGTGCACGGTAAATCTCCTCCACTTCTACATATTCATTAACCAGGGAGCCAATCACGTCAATCTTCTCTCTGTCCTCAGAACTTATTTTTACTACCAGGTCATGAATACAAGAGGCAGTGGCATAAGTATCCGCAGATACCTTCATTACCGGGAAACCTGCCTTTCTTACCAGTTCCAGGACAGTGTGGTGGGGAGTCTGGTTGCAGGTAAGTACAAGAGCCACGATATCATGGGATTTAGCCATAGCAGCAAGAATAATATCTTTTCCCGGTCTCCGGGAGTAATCACCAGGGAACCGGGAGCAAAGTAAGAAAGTGCGTGATGAGGCGCCATCGCTCCTACTACGATATTGTCCACCCTCCGGTTTAAGTTATCACCAGAGAGCAATTCCCCTTTTAAGGCCTCAAAGACCTGGGTAATAGTAGGAGAGGAAAGAATTTTCATGTAGGGGACCACACCCAGAAGTTTTATCCCTTCTCTTTGTAGTGCCTTTCTCAATATCCTGTTCACTTTATCCATTTTTTCTGGGAGTACTTTATTGATTATTACTCCCAGAATTTCCACTCCTTCCCGGGAAAAAAGGGCATGGTTTAACATTATTTCATCAAAAGGCTTGCCTATCCCCCCCACACTGATGAGCACTACCTTGGCCTGGAGAAGTTTTGCTACCCTGGCATTGTGCAGCTTAAATATCGCCCCTACCCCCGCATGTCCGGTCCCTTCTATTATTACCAGCTCGTTGCCTCTTGCAATCTTGGAGTAGGAATCCAGTATTTTCTTCTCCAGGTTCTCTACCTCCCCTTTCTCCACAAACCTTTCTGTAAATCCCCTCTCCACTGCAATGGGACTCATGTCCGTAAGGTTGAATTTAAGATTACACACCCTACTAACCAGGACAGAATCCTCGTCCACCTGTTTACCATCCACCACAATGTACCTCTGGCCTACTGGCTTAATAAAACCAATCTTGGAGGTATGCTCCAGGAAACTCATGGTTAGACCAAGAGAGATAACAGTCTTTCCATCATTCTGACGGGTAGCAGCTATAAAGACTCTTTTTTCTTTTTCCATTACAATTCCTTGATTTTCTCCAGGTACTTATAATAATTACTTTTTAGCTCTTCCCAGGAATCACCGCCGAATTTTCTCCTTATTTCACTGCTTACCGTCAGAGCAACCATAGCCTCTGCTACCACACAGCATGAAGGAACCGCAGTTACATCTCCCCTTTCCACCCAGGAAGGAACCTTTTCCTTTGTACGAATATCAACCGTGGAAAGGGGCTTTTTCTGCGTGGGGATAGGTTTCATTACAGCACGCACCAGTATCTCTTCTCCATTGGAGATACCTCCCTCAATTCCTCCCATGCGATTTGAATTCCTCTTGAACTTCCCGTTTTCGAAGAATATCTCATCCATTGCCTCTGACCCCTTTAATCTTCCCAGGCGAAATCCTTCGCCTATCTCCACTCCTTTTACCGCGGGAATGCTCATTACGGCTTGTGCCAGCAAGGCATCCAGCCTCAAATCCCACTGCGTGAAACTCCCTATCCCGGGTGGGGGATTATCCACTATTACGCGAAAAACACCTCCCAGGGTATCACCTTCCCGGCCAGCTTTCTCTATAGCATCTTGCATCTCCTTCTCAGCCTGCAGGTCAGGAGTAAGCAAGGAGGATTCACAAATTCTTTGCTTAATCTCTTCCCGGGTAAGGGATGCCCATTTTGCCTTTACCCCGCCTATTTCTTCCACCCAGCCCCAGACATCTATACCCAATCCCTTGAGGAACAGCTTGCATACTGCGCCTGCGGCTACCCTGGCGGCTGTTTCCCGGGCGCTTGCTCTCTCCAAAATATTCCGGATATCACCCTGGAGAAATTTCATTATTCCTGCCAGGTCAGCATGCCCGGGACGAGGACGGGTAACCGGAGGGGTGGAAGATTTTTCTATAGGATGCATTATTTCCTTCCAATTTTCCCAATCTTTATTCCAGATGATAAAACATAAGGGAGAACCGAGTGTTTCCCCACCCCTTACCCCTGCAATTATCTCCACCCTGTCCTTTTCAATCTTCATCCTTCCTCCCCGGCCAAAAAAGTTCTGCCTGCGGGTAAGCTCTTTATTAATGAAATCAAAATTTAGGGGGAACCCAGCCGGGATACCTTCCAGGATAAAGACTACAGCCCTGCCGTGTGATTCACCTGCGCTAAGAAATCTTATCATTTTGCCTTATAATAAAGCCATCCGCCTAAAAACATAAAAAGGATAGAGAGCAGGGTGAATTTAATCCCCAGGCCAAAGGTAAGGTTTATTACCGATAGATTAATTTCTACCGGCTTCATGTACAATTCTACGCCATGCGTAAGAATATCACGGAATCTACCCTCCTCCATCACCATTTCTAAAATTTCGCTGATTACTCCCCCGCCAATTCCGAAAAGGAGCACGATAGAGATAAAGAAAGCGACTCGCTTTTTCCCTGACTCTTTAAGATTTTTATTCTCTTTCAAAGAGAAAATCCTTTATTCTTCCAGTATTTTCCTAAAAGTATGCAAAAACCTTGCCCCGGTAGCACCATCTACCACGCGGTGGTCACAGGAGACCACTACCTTCATGATAGGCCTTATACCTATCATTCCATCTTTTACTACCACCCTTTCTTTTATCTCCCCCACTGCCATTATCCCGGATTGTCCCGGAACAATAATAGCAGAGAACGCGTCTATACCAAACATTCCCAGGTTGGAGAGAGTGAAAACGCCTATCTCAAGCTCCTGGGGCAACAGTTTTCCTTCCTTCGCTTTCAGGGATAGGGACTTAACCTCCCTGGCTATCTCTTTTATGCTCTTCGTATCTGCTTTTTTAATCACTGGAGCATAGAGCCCCTCCGGGGTATCAATGGCTATGTTTATATCTACTGAATCTCTTTCTTTCAGAGCTCCGTTTTCCCACGTGCTTCTCATCCAGGCATGTTTTTTCAAAGCCAGAGAGAGTGCTTTTATAATCACTGCAGAATATGGAACGCCTTCTTTCTCTTTAAGCTCTCCGGCTTTTTTCATGTCCACTTCTATACTGAGATAAAAATGGGGAGCATCCCGTTTGCTCTCTACCATTTTCCTGGCTACGGCTTCCCTTATCCGGGTGAATGCTATCTCCTCTTTCTCCTCTCCGCCTGTCTCTATGTATTTAAGTACATCTTCCCGGGTAATCCGCCCCCCCGGACCTGTACCCTGGACCCTGGATAAGTCCACTCCTTTTTCCCGGGCTATCTTTTTGGCTAAGGGAGAAGCCTTTACCTTGCCTGTACGGGGCTGCTCCACTTTCTTTTCCGTTCTCTCTTCCTTTGTCTCTTCTTTCACTTCTTTTTCTTCTTTCTTCTCTACTTGCTTCATCACCTTTTTAATATAATCTTCCGGGATTTCTTCATCCGGCTTATCAGTAATCAGGGCAATTGTCTGAGTTACCGGAACCGTGCTTCCTTCCGGGTAGAGGATTTTTCTCAGGTACCCCCGATGAAAAGATTCCACTTCCAGGTTAGCTTTATCCGTAGCAATCTCTAAGACAGCTTCTCCTTTCTCTACCTTATCCCCCTCTTTTTTTAACCATTTACTTATTACCCCCTCTTCCATAGTCTGGCCTAACTGCGGCATAAATATCTCTTTAATCATGTTTCATACTCCTCCCATATTTTATGGGCGAGGATAAAGTCCCGCGGACTGTACAATTTCCGGGACTGCTTCTTCCCACTCTATTGCCATTATATGCACACCGGAGACCCCCTCCATTTCCTTTAACTGCTGTATGGTCTCTACGGCAAATTTAATGCCTTCCCGGGGTATTTCTTTCTTGGGAACGCCTTTAAATCTTTCCAGCACACTATCCGGCACATCCATCCCGGGCACCCTGTACTTCATGTACTTTGCCGCGCCTAAAGATTTTATCGGGGTTAGTCCAGCAAGTATTTTAACTTTTTCATGCAGCCCCAGATCCCGCACCCGCTTCATCCACTCGGCAAACTTTTCCATATTAAATAAACATTGCGTCTGGATAAATTCTGCTCCGGCGGCTACCTTTTTCTCCAACCGGGCTACCCGAAATTCAAAAGGCTCGGCAAATGGATTGACTGCTGCACCGATGAAAAGCCTGGGTTCTACATCCATTTCGTCACCACACTGAAATTTTTTCTCATCACGCATCTGCCTTACCAACTGTACAAGTTGCACCGAATCAAGATCGAAGACTCCTTCTGCCATGGGATGATTACCAAATTTCATGTGGTCACCGGTAAGACAAAGAATATTGCTTATACCCAGGGCAGATACTCCCAGGATGTCCATTTGCAAGGCAATCCTATTCCTGTCCCGGGTAGTCATCTGAACAATGGGGTCTATCCCTTCTTCCCTGGCTATCAAACAGGTAGCCCAGCTCGCCATCCTTACCACTGCTGTCTGGCCATCAGTAACATTAAATGCATCTACGTAACCTTTAAGTATTTTTGCCTTTTTCTTTACTACTTCCACGTTGGCGCTTGTAGGAGGGCCAAGTTCAGCAGTAACTGCAAAATGCCCTGCGTTAAGAACCCGCTCCAGATTGCTACTTGTCTTCATCTTAACAACCTCCATCCTGATATAACTAAAAAAACACTCCAAGAATTATAACATTTTACCGCTGTATCACAAAGAATGCCACATCTAAGGGTTGTTCTCCGCCCCGTGGATTTCAGGGAGAGAAGTAATCTCCCTCAATTCTTCCTCTGCATCTACGATGCCCTTCTTTATCTTACTTACGGCCTCGGACGCATTCTGTTTCAAGGATTCCGGGCTCTCAGTCTTCAGGATATCTCTCAAAACCTGGATACACATGCGAAAATTTCTTATCAACTCACCTTCATCCACTTTTGCCTTCTTGGCCAACTCGGGAAACGCCTTCCCCTCCATCCAGGCTATAACAGCAGGAGCCAGGAAGAAATTAGGCTTCTTGGTCAAAGGATGCAGGCGATACCTTCTTTCCTTGCTTCTCAAGTACCTGACAAGCTCCTCTAACTTCCCCCTCATTCCCTCCACCCAGGGAGGCAGGGAAGGCATCCTGTCTCTTCTTCTTCCCTCAAACACTATACCTGAAATCAAGACAGTAAGCTCAAGTGAAGAAAGAGTATCCAGCAGCCCTTCTTCGAAAAGCTCCCCGAATATAAGCTCGTAGCCAAAAAGATGCGAACTAAATTTTCCCTTGGCAGTTAACTCTCCATTTTTTATATAGGATAAGTCTTTTAAAAGGCTTACCCTGTTTTTCAAAAGCTGCAACCCTCTCCTTTTACCTCTTTTTTGCTGCTGATGATAATGAAAGCTCAAAGGGTAAATTTCCAGGAGAGCATCCTGGTGCTTCTGATAAAGATTTAAGGTAGTACCGTAGGAAGCATTAAACTGGCTTCTAACCGGCTCGGGTCTACCATACAGCATCTTTTTTAGCTCCCAGGCATTTATGTGATAGGGATTCACCCTGGAATATACAAAGCCTTCCTTATCCTTCCCCCGTCTCCCTGCCCTGCCAGCCATCTGGTGAAATTCCCGCACTTTCAAGGGCCTTTTCCCTTTTCCAGTCGATTTCACCAGGTCATCAAAGCAGACAGTGCGGGCAGGCATGTTGATTCCCAGGGCAAAGGTTTCAGTGGTAAATATTATCTTTATAAATCCGGAGGAAAAGAGCCTCTCTATTATTTCTTTGAGAGAGGGAAGAACTCCTGCATGATGAAAGGCTATACCATGGGAAGCAAGGCTTTTTATTCTCTCAAAGTTAGGATGACCTAAGAGGTTTAGCTTCTCCCCCAGCTCGTTGACAAATTCTTCTACTTTCCGGGAGGACTCCGGGTCCAGGAAATCAAACCTTTCCATCTCGTATGCTAACTCTTCACATTTCTTGCGAGAAAAAGCAAAGTATATTGCCGGAAGTCTATCCATCTCCTTCAGGCGTTTAATTAGAGTAGTGGTGCGGTTCGGAGCATTTCTCTTCAGGTAATCAAACCCGTACAAAACCTTCTCTACCTTTTTAAAAGAACGGTATATTTCATTCTGAAACTGGAAATAGAATCTCAACGGAACCGGTCTCTTTTTTTCCACTATCTCTTTTACCGGGAAATGGTGCACGCTTCTCAACCACTCGGCAAAGGAGTGAACATTCGGGATCGTGGCACTGAGAGCCAGAAACTTCATATGAGAAGGCAAGAGGATAAGTGATTCCTCCCATACAGTACCCCTCTCTACGTCATCCAGGTAATGTATTTCGTCAAATATCACCCAGGATTTATCCAGGAGCCGGGAAGAACTTTCCAGGATATGATTGCGGAAAATCTCCGTGGTCATGATGAGAAGGGGACTCTCCGGGTTGATACTCACATCCCCGGTAATTATTCCTACCTTATCCGGGAAAAGACGAGAGAAATCACGAAACTTCTGGTTGCTTAACGCTTTAATAGGTGCAGTATAAACTACACCTCTCCCCTCTCTTAAAGAATCTTTCATCACTTCTTCCGCAATTACTGTCTTGCCCGCTCCCGTGGGTGCAGCGACAATCACGGAGTAACCCTCTTTTATGTATTGAATAGCCTGGATCTGGAAAGGATCAAGAACATTTACCATAAATCTAACCTCAAAACTTAGAATTAATAAACTGAGAATCAATAAAAAGTTTTTTTACCTTTATATAACCGGGAGGCAAAGGAGGTAGTGAGAAGGTAGCAGGAGGGAATGAAGACACAAAATCTACCTCTTTAATACGGTAGGTTTCTTTCCATAAGGGATCCTCCTGAGGACCGATTATATGCTCTTTTTTCAATAGAACGCTTTTTGTCTTGTCAATCCAATAAGTAAGAGATACCTCCGCTTTCTCATACACTCCCTTTATCTTCAGAATAACAACCTTTCTCCCTCCAAGTTCTCCTTCCCCGGCCAGAAAAGGTATACCAAAAGGCCTCATCCTTACCGGCATTCTCCAGAAAGGCAAATCAGGAAGGTTTTTCAAGGGAGAAAAGTAGATTAGTTTATCTTCTCTTGAAATTTTCCAGAGAGTCTTCCCATCATAAATCCATTCTTCCTGCTTATTTCTTTTCTCCTTTACTTTCAGGTGAAACTTCTTCCCCTCTACCTGGAGAGAAATCACTGCCTCTACACTCTCCTCCCTTCCCCCGGGAGGAAGCAATAGATACTCCCAGGTAGAAGTGAAAGTTTTATTGCTTTTATTTACCTTTTGAATCCATTCCTGGCAAGCATCTTTTTTCCCGCATCCAGCAAGAACAACAAAAATAAGTGCCCAAAAAAGAAATTTAATTCTGTTCATTGCCTGCCTAATTTTTTCATTTCTGCCCAGGTTTTCCCCTTATCCCGGGAAGTGATGTAGTAGAGCTGGTAAGAAGGTCTTGAGCCAGGGGAAAGCGAGTCTAAACTGGGAATTAAGCCTTTGAATACAAGGTAAAACGTTCCTTTTCTGGAGGTGGCAAAAGGCTCTTTCGGTAAAATTACCAGCTCACCAGTGGCTACCGTTTCCCAGGATTTACCTGCATCGCGTGTATAGGAAACAAAAAGGATGTTTGAACGTTCTCCTCCCACATAACTCAGGAAAACGGTTCCATCATCACCCTCTGAAAATTGAATATTATCTCCCCTCCTTATGTCCCAGGGACCTTCCCAGGACTTCCCCATATTCCTGGAACAGGCCAGGAAAATCATACCATTCAAGCGAGATTTTACCCATGCTACATAGATAGTACTCCTGGAATCGACAAATATCCTGGGATCGTATCCTGCACTTTCTTTACCGTTGATTATCCGGGGAGTTGACCATGTTTTACCCCTGTCCCGAGAAGAAGAGAAGAAAACCGCCTGGAAACGTTTCCCCAGCTCTTTCTGGGTTTTTGGAACCAGAGAGCTTCCCGAATAGGCAACATAAAGAAAACCTCTTCTATCCGAGAAAATACTCCCCCCCCAGGCACTATAGGTGAGGGCAGCCTTAACCTCCCCTATCTCCTTAAATTGTTTCTCCCCTTTTCTACGTGCCAGGACAGGCACGCTATTTCCCCCATACCCGGGGGGAAGTTTATAAGTTGTGCCATCAGGAGAAACACATAGAGTTCTCTTCTGGTATATTTTTTGGAGAAAGGACACATCGACCCTTCGCCTGAACCCGCTCCCGGTAAATAGTAAGAAACCAATGATAACCAAAGCAATCCATGTTTTTCTGCCTTTTCCCGGATAGTTAAGCATTCAGATTACCAAATTCTACAAACGCCTCACACATAGCCTTTATTCTTTCCGATAAATGGCCTACCGCTTCTCCTGGGTTTGGGTAAATCTCCGGGGTCCCATCCGGGCACTGAAACAGCACTGCTCTTCTCACCCGCTCTTTACCGGTCATGGGCTATTACCTCCTGTAATAAAAACATAATTCTGTTAAATTATACTATATTTAAGAGATTCGGCGGGGAAGTGATAATATAAATAAGCTAAATGGCAAACTCCAAAAAACAACTTCGGGTAGTCTTTATCACCAGAGAAGGCTATCGCCTGCCCGGAGCAAGGTATAGAGCATACCAGCTAGCAAAAATACTTAAAGGCGAGGGTATCCAGGCAAAAGTAATCTCATATGCCGACCATCTGGGGGGAAAAGATGGAGAAAGAGAAAGAGAAATGGATATATGGGAAAGAGCTGTTCTTAACTGGAAAGCATACCGGTGGTTAAAAAACTATCCGCCCCAGACAGTAATTATCCTGCAAAGGGTGCATTATCACTGGGGGGGGCCATTCCTGGCACACCTTAGCAAAAAATTCCCGCTTATAATCGACATGGACGACTGGGAATTTAAAGAAAACCTGGGGAAATTGGGGCTTCTGTCCAACTCCAGGGCCGAGATGCTCACCAGATTTCTGCTTCGCCATGCCAGGGGTATCTCAGTAAGCAGTCATTTCCTCTACAATTTTTTCTCTTCCTATTATCCTTTCTATATGCCTTCTGCCGTGGACACTGAAACATTTGTTCCCCTACCCTTTCGCCCGAAAGAAAACCTGACACTTTCCTGGATAGGAACTCTGCACCGCAGAGATAACTTAGAGAATATAGAATTCCTGCTGCCAGTTTTTAGAAAGATAAGAAAATCTTATCCCGGAGTTTCCCTGGAACTGGTAGGCAGTGGATACTACGCAGACAGCGTAAAGAAAATAACCGAAGGAGAAAAAGGAGTAAGATTTTTGGGCTGGATAGAGCCTGACAAAATGCCTGAATATCTTTCCTCCATTGACATCGGGTTGCTTCCCCTCATTCAGGATATAAAATTTAACCTGGCAAAATCTCCCGTTAAATTGTTCGAATACTTTGCCTGTGCCAAACCCGTAGTGGCCTCCTTTAGGGGAGAGGCTGTACACTTTATTAAAGACGGTACAAATGGATTCCTGGCCAGTGACGAAAAGGAATTTACCGCAAAACTGGAAAAACTCATTGTTTCCCCTTCGCTGCGCAGGCACATGGGAAAAGAAGCCAGGAAAACAGCGGAAAACAGCGGAGGAAAAGCTCTCCCTTAAGGTGTGGGGGAAGGAATTTAAAGAATGGATAGTCAGCAAGATAGGAGTATAGCAGAGAAGAAATACCCGAGAAATTGATTCCTTTTCCCTTTCTCAAAAGGAAATGGGAATGCGGGAAATGTGGATACCAATGGAAAACGGAGTAAAAAAATGAAAGCTATCCTCTGTTACTACTCGGGTTCCGGGAATACGAAATTAGCCTGTGAGTACATGGCAAAAAATATTAAAAACATCCAGATAGATCTTTTCAATATTGTTAAAACAGCCCCCCCTGACTTAGAGAAATATGAGGTGGTAGGATTTGCTACTTTTGCCAATTTTTTAGCTCCCCCCTACCTGATGCGGAGTTTCCTGGAGAATCTGCCCCGACAGGACGATAAGCCTGCGTTTGTGTTTAACACTTACGGCCTCCTCAGCGGGAAAACACTAAAGATACTGGATAAATGGGCTACGGCAAAAGGATTTAAAGTAATCGCTGGGCATTCTCTCCATACTCCGGAGAATTATCCGCCCATGATTGTTAGTGGTAAAGGTAACGAACAGGCTCCCAATGAGAAGGAAATGGCAGATTTTGAGAATTTCATCTCTGAATTAGACCAACTATTCAGCCGGATTAAAGAAGGAAGCCGGGTGGAAAGAAAGAGGGTAAGAATCAGTCTATTGAACACCTTACTCCCAGCTTTTCCTCCTGCCAAGGCACGCAAAGATATGGGAGAAAAGTACGTGGACAAAAAGCTTTGCACCGAGTGCGGTATCTGCGAAGGAGTCTGTCCTTATGGAGCGATTAAGCTCAATCCCAAACCGATTTTTGACCTGAATAAATGCTACGGATGCTGGGCTTGCTATAATCACTGCCCTTCCAGGGCAATTTACACCAAAAAGTACAAAGGAGCAGGGCATTATCCACAGCCTATTGAGCAATTGAAGAAAAAATTGGAAATCTGATGTACTGCTTACTTCTGCAAGCCAAGAAGTCTCTTAGCATTCCCGGATAAAAGCAAGCTTTCCCTCTCTTCACCTATTTCAAGAGACAGCAGGGAGGCAAGATATTCTTCCTGGCTACTCCAGGGAGAATCCGTTCCAAAAAGCAGATACTCTTTCGGATGCGTAGTCAAGATTTCTCTTGCCCTCTCCTTTCCCATAAATCCTATGGAAAAGGAAATCTCCATATATACAGGTTTTCCAACCAGGTGTTTCTTCACTTCCTCCCAATCCTCCCAGCCTCCCAGGTGAGTGGTTACCAATTTCAAGCCGGGAAATTTTTCCAGTACCCTTACAATTCTTTCCGGGTCACACTTTTTCACTCTACGAAAGGCAAAATCAAAGCCGGTATGAGAAACCAGGATGAGACCATATTCCTCTATCTTTTCATAGATAGGAAACATTCTTTCCTCGTCAATATTGAACTCCTGATAATATGGATGCAATTTTATCCCCTTAAATCCTTCCTCTTTTACCACTCTTACTTTTTCTGCCGCTCCAGGGTCATCTGGATGCACAGAAAGGAAGGGAATCAGTCTTTCTGAAGCAATGCTTTTTGACCAATTTAAAATGGGAGTAAACTGCTCAGGTTTTGTGGCAATGGAACATATCACTGATTTCTCAATCCCTGCCTTATCCATTGATTTTAGCAGGGAAGATACTTTGCCATCCAGGTATGCAGAAATTCCCCCTTTTTCCTCAAGAAACGGGATAGCCTTCTCCGCTACGGCATCGGGGAAGGCATGGGTATGAAAGTCTACAATTTCCATTTTAGAAAGGATACAAGAAGCAAGTCAAGCAGTCAAGGTATGCCACTCTATGCATAGAACAGCTTTCCATATCCGGAAACTGTGGTAAAATAGCCTGTATGAAAAAGAACCTACTGCGTTTCTCTTTCCTTTTCTTGTGTTTTGCTCTATTACTTTCTTCTACTTTACATGCCGAGACAAAAATCATCGCTTCTCAGGCCGGCGGCATACTTTTAGAGAAGGAAGGGCAGAAAATACTTATTCTGCAGGGAACTCCCTACCAGATGGGCTATCAGCACGGAGTACTGCTAAAGAGAGAAGTACGAGAGATGATAGACAAGGTTCTGGCCATCTCCTTCTCCCAGCAGCCAGGCTGGATAGACAAAGCATGGGAGCAGGTAAAGGACTTTATACCTCCCCGCTACCGGGAGGAAATGCGGGGATTGGCAGAAGGCTCTGGAGTTCCCTTGAGAAAGATTGAGCTGGCCAATATTTTTCCTGAATTATTTCACTGCAGCGGTGGAGCATTCTTCGGTAAAGCTACCTTAGGAGGGGAATTCTTTCACATAAGAATCCTGGATTATATGACCGAGCCCAATTTCCAGAAAAATGCAGTGGTAATGGTAGTCAAACCACAAAAAGGAAATGCCTTCATCTCCGCAGGTTTCGCAGGATTCATAGGGAGTGTCACCGGTATGAACGTGCAGGGGATAGCCATTGGAGAGATGGGAGGAGAGGGGTTTGGTAAATGGAAGGGGATTCCCATGGCATTTCTCTTCCGTAAGGCCCTGGAAGAAGCAAATACCTTTGAGGAAGCAGTAAAAATCTTCCGGGATTCTCCCCGCACCTGCGAATATTACTACGTGATTTCAGAAGCCAGGAGAAAGAAAGCTATAGGTATACGGGCCACTCCTGAAGAATTCCAGACTCTCAAGCCAGGAGAAGCTTCTCCCCTGCTTCCCTTACCTCTGCTTCCTGATACGCTTATTATTTCTGGAGGAAGCCGATATCGGCTATTTCTGGAAAGAGTAAAAGAAAACTATGGAAAAATAGATTTAAAAATTTTACAGGAGATCATGAAAAGACCCGTAGCTATGAAGAGCAATCTGCATAACGCCATCTTCATTCCCAATAAGTTGAAGATGTATCTATCCATAGCAGCCAATCCCTCCCAGCCAAATTACCAGGCTTGCTATCAGAAGTACGTGGAATTTGACCTCAAGGAACTGATGAATTACCGGGAAGAGAAAAAGGAAACTACTCCAGCTGTGCCAGAGAAGGAAGAGAAAGGGATTATTCCCGCTTCCCAAATCATAGGTTTTTCCTCCTACCGGGAAAAAGGGTTGAGCAACCTTATAGACATCTACCGGAAGCCCGCCCATGATATCCCCTATACCCTCACTCTTCTCTCCCGGCAGCCGGATTTTTACTATTACCGCCTGACGTTTCCCTCCCTATATCCACTTTCTCTACCCGGGAATGACCGGGTGGTGGGAGAATACATAGAAAGCAGGAAAGAGACCATTAGCCGGGGAGGAAAGAAACCGGGCATTATTATCCTGGATATCTCCCAGGGGGACTTCCAGGTAGCTCGTTTAATCGCTTCCAGACTGGCCAATGCAGGGATTAACTCCCTCATAATCGCACTTCCTCTCTCTTCTATGCGAGAGCCCTCCCGGGGAATGGAAACACTGCTTAAAGCAAATCCCCTGATCATAACCCAGGCCATTGTGCAGGCAGTAAATGATATACGGGCAGGAACAAGCTGGCTCATGTCGCGTCCCGATGTAGACAGCAACCGGATAGGAATCTGCGGAGTAAGCCTGGGTGGAATGATAGGAGTTTTATCTGCGGGGGTACTGGGAGACTTCTCCCGGGGAGCTTTTCTGCTCACCGGAGGAGATCTCTACGAAATAATCAGCCGTTATCAGGATTCCCCCCAATACCAGAAAATCACCAAAACCCTGGAAGCACTTGGGGGAAAAGGAGGTATGGAAAAATTTCTTAGAAACCTCCTTTCACCCTACGATCCCATTACCTTTGCTCCACGACTGGATAAATCAGAAATACTGCTTATAAACACAGAAAACGACGAGATTATTCCCCGTGCTTCCACCCTGGCTTTGCGCAAAAGTCTGCCCCGAGCCCGTATTCTCTGGTATCCAGGAGGCCACTACGACATTCAAGAACAAGCCGTAGAAATCCTGGGTATTCTCACCTATTTCTTCTCCTCCTGGTAACTTCACGGCCAGCCTGTTGCCCTGCACAATAATTCGCAGTAATACAGAAAATTTGCCAGGGAAGCTGGAAAAAGTGAAAAAGAGCCAGGATGTGCTCAAAAATTTTCTTTATCCTTTCTTAAAGATGTACCGGAATGAGCTGGAAGAAGTGTATGCCGCAGGAAATCCTCCCGCCTATATTTACCGCATAAAACAAAATAACTCTCCCTGAAGGTTTGACAATTGCCCCTCTCTCTGCTTAAATTAAGCGATAAGTATTGAAACGGGGTGTAGCTCAGCCTGGTGAGAGCGCTGCGTTCGGGACGCAGAGGTCGCTGGTTCGAATCCAGTCACCCCGACAGCCTCCGAGTGAGGAGACTTTAGAATATAGAACTTAGACTGGGGAAGTTAATAAGTAAGCAAGGGGCAAGATGTAGGATAGTAACCAGTTATGAAAAAACCAAATTCCACGTCATAAACAAGTACCAAACAACACCTAAAACTCAAATTCTAACACCACAAACTTTCCCCAGGAGACCAACTACTAACTATCGGCTATCGGTAATCGGCGGCGGTTGTCCCGACATGCGTCGGGAGAAGCGGTAACCGTCTCTCCCCTGCCTTCTTTCTGCTTCCTGTATCATCCATG
>JAADFP010000017.1 GCA_013152825.1 Caldisericota bacterium
GGGGCAGGTAGAGAAGCAGCCATTCGCTCACTTCAAACTGCGGGGCTGAACGTGGTAATGATTAGAGATGTTACTCCTATACCTCATAATGGGTGTAGGCCACCGAAGAGAAGAAGGGTATAAACATGGGAAGATATATTGGTGCTTCATGTAGATTGTGTAGAAGGGAAGGCGGGAAGTTATATCTTAAAGGTACTCGCTGTGAGTGCTCTGGAAAACCGGGGCAATAGAACTCCTGGAGTTCAGGGAGACCGCTTTAGGAAACTATCCGATTATGGAGTGCGGCTCAGAGAAAAACAGAAATTGAAAAGAATCTATGGAATGAGAGAGAAACAATTTCGTCGCTTGTTTGGAGAAGCCTCCAGGAGAAAAGGAGTCACAGGAGAGATTTTCCTTATTCTCCTGGAAAGAAGATTTGACAATATAGTCTATCGTATGGGAATGGCTTCCAGTCGTAAAGAAGCAAGGCAATTGATTACTCATGGCTTTTTCCTGGTTAATGGAAAGATACTCAACATACCTTCTTACCTGGTTAAGGAGGGAGATGTGATAGAAGTGAAGAAAAGCAAGCAAGATAAAATAAAAGAGATATTAGAAAGAGTGCCTACCCGGACAGTACCTGTCTGGTTGGAAGTAAATATGGAGAAATTTGTGGGTAAAGTGTTGCGCTTCCCTCTCAGGGAGGAAATAGACATTCCTGTGGAAGAGCATATGGTCGTGGAATTGTACTCGCGATAATTTAATTAAATACCTTTAAAGGGGGAAAATATGCTTAAAGAGATAGATTTTGTTATGCCGGAAAAATTTAACTGGGAGAAATTGACCGCTATTTATGGGAAATTTGTAGTGGAGCCTCTGGAAAGGGGTTATGCTACTACTGTAGGAAATGCACTCAGGCGAGTTCTCCTTTCTTCTATTCCGGGATGTGCGATTACTCAGGTAAAAATAGAAGGTGCTCAGCACGAGTTTTCCACTCTTCAGGGAGTGAAAGAAGATATCCCGGAAATTATCAATAATCTAAAACATGTAATAATAAAATTACATGTACCGGGTTCAGAAACACTTACTATTGATGTAGAAGAAGAAGGGGAAGTAAGAGCCAATGACATCAAGGGGAGTGAAAACGTAGAGATTCTTAATCCGCATCTTCATATTGCTACCTTGTCCTCGGGAGGCAAATTCAAGGCAGAACTGGTGGCAGAGTGGGGTAAGGGATTTTCTCTCCACGAGAGGACGAAGGAAAAGGAAGATACCCCCATTGGAGTTATCTTCCTGGATGCAGTATTTTCCCCGGTTAAAAAAGTAAGCTATAGTATGGAAAATACCCGCGTAGGAGAAGTTACTGATTACGAAAGGTTAATCATGGAGATATGGACAAATGGGGTAACCACACCGCAAGAAGCCCTGGGTAAAGCAGTGGATATCCTGATAAACCATTTTCGGTTCCTTATTGGAGAGAAGACAGTACAGAAAGAAGAAAAAAATGTTGCAGAGGAGGAGTCAACAGCGCGTAAGGAAATACTCAATAAAAATATTGACGAATTTAACCTTTCTGAGAGAGTTATCAACACGCTCCATGCCCAGGAGATATATACTGTAGGTGATTTAATCAAGAAGAAAGAGAAGGAGCTCATGGAGCAGAAGAATTTTGGCAGGAAATCCTTGGAAGAGATAGAAAGGCTTCTAAAAGGGCTCAACCTATCGCTGAAAAAGTAAGGAGTCTATTATGCGGCATCGTAGAAAGATCAGGAAATTGGGTAGAGATTTTCAACATCGCAGACTGATGCTTAAGAATTTATTTACTAGTTTATTGGATAAAGAGAAAATAAAAACCACCGAAGCAAGGGCAAAAGAATTGGTGAAGCTGGCGGATAAGTTGATAGAAACAGCTAAAAGTGGTGACCTCCATGCGCGTAGACAGGTGGCCAGATATATTACCAGCAAGGAAGTCTATAAAAAATTCTTTGGCGAATTACTGCCGGCACTTTCTTCCCGGGTAGGAGGCCATGTTCGTATGGTGCGTCTGGGACACAGAAAGGGTGATGGTGCAATGATTTCGCAGGTGGAATTGATTAAAGAAGCTACAGAAAAAGGAAAGAGCAAGTAAATGGGAGATAATGGGTAACTTCGTTACCTGATTATCCCCTGCGTAATAAGATCATAGAATCATGGGACTAAAAATTATTCTTGATAAATGCACAGGGTGTGGTAAATGTGTGAAGGTTTGTCCGATAAATGCACTCAGGTTAGAAGATAAAAAAGTAGTGCTATTGCCGCATTGCAACCTCTGCGGGATATGTGTGGAAGCCTGCAGGTTTGATGCTATAGAAATAGAGATAAAAGAAGAAAGAAAAGACAGCCTTTACCGCGGGGTCTGGGTTTACGGAGAGAAGAAAGATTCTACTGTACATCCTGTAACCCTTGAGCTTCTGGGGATAGGAAGGAAGCTTGCAGATAAACTTGATGTGGAACTTTCGGTAGTGTGGATAGGTGAAGGGGAGGAAATAGCAGACTTACTTGGAGAATATGGAGCAGACAGAGTCTACGAAATACAGCATGAGTTACTGAAAACCCAGGAGATAGGTTATTACACCCGGGCAGTAGCTGATCTGGCCGCGGAAAAAATGCCCGAGATATTTCTGGTGGGAGCTACGAGCTGGGGAAGAACACTTGCCCCTCGGGTAGCCGCGCGCTTAAAAACTGGCCTTACTGCTGATTGTACCGAACTGGACGTTGACCTGGAAAAGCGGGTGCTTTTGCAGACCCGGCCTGCTTTTGGCGGCAACATAATGGCTACTATTCTTACTCCCTATCATCGGCCCCAGATGACTACGGTCAGGCCCCATGTGATGAAAAAACCGGAGCCTTCTACCGGGAGAAAAGCAAAACTGGAAAAAGTTATCCCTACACTTTCTGCAGAAGACAAATTGACAGAATTCAAAGGGGTAATAAAAGTAGAAGAAGAAACGGTTGATTTGCAGGAAGCAGAAATCATTGTCTCGGGTGGAAGAGGATTAGGAAAACCAGAAAACTTTTCTCTAATCAGGGAGCTTGCACATCTTCTGGGAGGAGCGGTAGGAGCCTCTCGGGCTACCGTGGATGCAGGCTGGATTCCTTCCTATCATCAGGTAGGGCAAACCGGAAAAACAGTGCAACCCAAACTTTACATTGCTGTGGGTATTTCGGGAGCTATTCAACACCTGGTAGGCATGAGATCTTCCGATATAATAGTGGCTATCAACAAAGACCCGGAAGCTCCCATTTTCCAGGTAGCTACTTACGGTATAGTGGGTGACTTCCTGGAAGTTGTCCCTGCTCTTATAAAGCAATTAAAACAGCGGAAATCTGGTAGTTAATCCCCGGTATCTAAACCTACTCGCAAATTTATCCGGTACAACAATGCAAAAACCCTGTTACACTAGCTAAAATGATAATGTCCCGTTTGTCCAAAGCACTTAACTTTTCCCTGGATTACATTACACCAAATTTTTTAAGAATCAAATCCTGGATTTTCTCAAGATTTACCGGTAAAGCCCAGGAAAAATTATTTTCGTGATCTCTAAGATGGGCAAGTTACCATAGTTGGTTGCTTGATTAGCAGGAGAATGATAGAATGAAAGGAGAAAAAATTTATAGAAATGATAGAAGGGAGGGAGTATGAAGAATACAATTGAGAATTTAGCCAAGGCATTTATCGGCGAGAGCCAGGCCAGGAACCGCTATACTTTTTACTCAAAAGTGGCCAGAAAAGAAGGGTTTCAACAGATTGCCGAGATTTTCCTGCTTACCGCGGATAACGAGAAAGAGCATGCCAGCTGGCTTTTTAAGTTAATTAATGAGTTAAAGAAGAAAACGGAAGAGAACCTGGATGAAATCAAGGTAGAGGCAGGCGCACCCACTATTCTTGCCAGTACTGCGGATAATTTAAAAGCAGCTATTGCCGGTGAGAACTACGAACACACGGAAATGTACCCGGAATTTGCCAATACGGCGGAAGAAGAAGGTCTCGTAGAAATTGCCAACAGGTTAAGGGCAATTGCCACGGCGGAAAAACACCACGAAGAGAGATTCAAAAAAATATTGAAAGAGGTAGAGGCTGGAACAGTCTT
This sequence comes from Caldisericota bacterium, assembly GCA_013152825.1. Lineage (GTDB taxonomy): Bacteria > CAIJMQ01 > CAIJMQ01 > JAADFP01 > JAADFP01 > JAADFP01. Next base: position 4,110 of record JAADFP010000017.1, read on the forward strand.
TAAGAAAGAAAAAGAAGTATGGTGGGTTTGCCGTGAGTGTGGATACGTGCAATTTGGCACAGAGCCTCCCGAAAAGTGCCCTTCTTGCGGCCACGACCGGAGTTTCTACCAGGTAAAGTGTGAAGAGTTCTAATTGCTTTGGGCAAATAATAGAATTCCTTTCCCTGCAAGATAGGATTATACTGAAAAAACTTTCTGACTTATCACTTTCTATTGGCGGGTGATGTTTACCCCGATGCTGGAATGCCTCTCCCGATAGGAGCCAGGAGGCAAGGGTAACCGTTCCAATAAAGTCCCATCCTTTGCAGGTAGGATATAGTTTTCTTGACACACTGTTTATTTACCTGAGGCGAAGCCTGCCCATCTCCAGTGGGAGATGATGCATAGTGAAACATATAAATCTATGTAGTATCCAGGACTTCTATTTGATATAATCTTGCTATGAATATTCCTCTAAAAAATCCTGCGCCGGATGTGGATGAGTTAAGGGAAGTTATACTGAGACGGAGGAAGCCCTCCCGCGTGCATGTAGCCGAATTGCATATAGACGAGGAAGTTGTAAAATACATCACCGAAAAGATATTGAATCGAAAGTGGGTAGAACCTGTACCTGAAGACAGGAAAACCCAGGAAGCTTGCCTGGATAACAATATAGAAGTATACTACCGACTGGGCTTTGACTGTGTTCGTCTCGGTTCAGCATTTCGTTTCTCTGCCAATATACCTTTTGTGTCTTTTAGTAGAGTAGGAGAAGATACCGCAAACCTTGCCAGAAAAGAGAGAAAATGGACTGAGGAAGGGAGGGGAGTAATAGGTTCCTGGGAAGATTTTGAGAAATATCCCTGGCCGTCGGTGGAAAGCCTGGATTTGTGGCCGTTTGAGTATCTCTCTAAGAATTTGCCGGAGGGGATGGGTATATGGGTCTGCCTTACCCAGGGTGTTCTGGAATTAGTTCTAAATAAACTGCTGGGGTATGAGTCTTTCAGTTTTCTTCTCTACGACGAGCCCGAATTGGTTAAGGCAGTTTTTGACCGGGTAGGCCAGATTATCTACAATGGTTACCGACAGGTTATAGGTCTGGAAAAAGTAGTGGGGTTTTTCCAGGGTGATGATATGGGGTTCAAGACTTCTACGCTGGTTTCTCCTGCGGTTTTAAGAGAATATGTTCTGCCCTGGCACAAGAGATTTGCAGAGCTGGCACATGAGCATGGACTTTTGTATGTGCTTCATTCCTGCGGTAACCTGGAAGCTATAATGGAAGATTTGATAGAAGAGGTAAAAATAGATGCCAAGCATTCATTTGAAGATACCATTATGCCAGTAGCTGATTTTAAAAAGAAATACGGAAATAGAATTGGGGTAATAGGGGGAGTGGATGTAGATAAGTTATGTCGATTAGAAGAAAAGGCGCTTCGTTTGTATGTGAGAAATATCCTGGATGCCTGTATGCAGGATACGGGTTATGTCTTGGGCTCAGGTAATTCAGTAGCTAACTATGTGCCGGTTGAGAACTATCTTGTAATGCTGGATGAAGGATTGAATTACCTGTCTAAATAATTCATAAACTAACACTTAAGAGAGGGAATGAATATTCGTGCAATAATATTCGATGGAGACGGTGTCCTATTTGATTCTGAGAAGGTGCATGTAAAAGCATGGGAGCAGGTTTTTGAGAAAATAGGGGTGAAATTATCTCTGCAGGACTACGAAGTGGGAACTGGTAATGCGGATAGAGAGTTCCTGGAGATTCTGGTGCAGAGAGGGAAAATACCTGCACGGTGTAGCATAGAGGCAATACTGAAGGAAAAATTTAATATTCTCATGAGCCTTAGCCATGAGGTAAATCTTTTCCCGGGAGTGAAGGAGATCCTCAAATCTCTTGCCCCGGGATATGCCCTGGCTCTGGCTTCGAATTCACGGCGGGAATTTGTCCTGAAGGTTTTAAAACAGTTTGCCCTGACCGGATACTTTGAGAAAATTATCACCAAGGAAAATGTTAGGTATCCAAAACCTTCTCCTGAAATATATCTTCTTGCTGCCCGGGAACTCGGAGTTAATCCCGCCGAGTGTGTGGTGATAGAGGATTCTGTGGTGGGAATAGAAGCAGCAAAGAAGGCAGGCGCTGTATGCCTTGCCGTTACTCATACATTTCCCGTATATTCCCTGGGGAAAGCGGATGCAGTTCTTCCGGTACTTTCCCGGGAAGAGATTGAAAAGGCGATTGCTCGCCTGGCCATGTGTCCGTCATACGTATAGACGGGAAGGATAGTAAAGAGTAAATAGTAAGCAGTTAAAAGTGAGGAAGACAAGATTCCAGCCTGCCTGTCATACCTGCGTAAGCAGGTATCCAGGAGAGTGAGGATGAAAAGCGATATTATGTGTGTCCCACAGTATAGATTCTTGCCTGTACCGATTTATGGCAGGGCTTGTTGCAGGAATGACAGAGAGTATGCGCGGGGAGAGGGTGGCCTGACTCACGTATGATGTTTCTCCCGACGCCTGCCCGTCCCGACATAACGTCGGGGAGCTGGCGGGTATGTGGGGACGTAACCGATTCCCCGTACCCGGTAGATAGTAGTAAAAAACTTTACTGCCCAGGGTAACGCTGTTTGAGAGCAGAGGCTAATTCCCGGTAGCCGTGTTTTTGGGCATGCTCGTATAGCCGTTCTACATGGGTTTCGGCAGGAAGTGCTTCAAACCCATCCTTCTCGTAGGCTTGTATTGCCTGCTGCATGGCAATTGCTCCACCGCGGGGGTCATATTCTCCCGATTCGTTGCGCCATTCGTTTATTGCTGACCCGGAAAGCATAATGAAATTATTTGGGTCATAACCCCTCTCTTTTATATCGGCAAGGTTTAGTATAATGTTACCCTGGTCAAGCCCTCCTGCCCTGGCTATCATAACCGGTTTATGCTGGCCTAATGGCCTGGTAAGCACTTCCTCGCATGCCTCCCATTCCTCGCCGTATGGCCTGAGTAGAGGAAGTGTATGAGTGCCTACAGGACCTGTTTGTCTCAGGTCAATTCCATCCAGCCTGGCAAACATGTCCAGGATTTCCCGGAAAATTGCCCGGGTTAGGGGAGTTATTCCACCGTTATGTCCATATATAGGCACTTGCCGTCCGGTTTTGGCCATATACTCCCGTGCCATGCGCACGCCCCCTCTTCCGTGTATTTCGCTGAACATTATGGCTGTGGCCCCGTTATCCAGGGCAATATCTATATTTTCTGTCAGGTTCTGGACACAGTTGCCTATGTGGGGAGCATAAATTATCTCGCCTTTCCCTCTTTCTTTTGCAGCCTCTTTGACTGCCTCTATTACTGCTTTTACCCGCTCGTTTAACGGGCAATATTTGTACCATACGCCGTAGTTCTCGTCGTCCTTGACAAAGAGAAAGAGAGGGTTCCGGGCTGCCTCGGCAATTACCCGGGCATATTCCCGGGCAGTAAGGCCGGTTTTAGGTTTGCCGATGGTGCCAAAGGCGATTCCCTCACCGTATCCGGACAATTCCCTCAGCCCCTGGGGCCCGAAGGCAGGTCCGGGAAATGCTGATATCACCTCCTCAGACATGGCTATATCCACGAGTTTAATATCAATGTTTTTAGGAAAATCGAATTGAACGGCTCCCGCCACAATATGCAGAATCTCGGAGGAGTAGATAGTATCGTGCCTGGTGTCCCAGATATTTATTAGCGGAAAAGCAATTCTCACCAGCCCGCAGGTCCCTTTGTGGTCAAAGCGGATTGAATCAAGCAGGTGTCCTGTGCTCCGTTGCAGGATAGTATCTTCTCCGGTATATTTCTCTCCGCTGGTTTGCAGGCGGGCTATTTCCTGGCCGGACTCTTCTATATTTGTGAAGGGCATGGTGTGGATGAAGTAAGTGGCTACTATTGATTCGGAAGTATCTGCTGGGGGAAATTGGTTCAGCCGGGCTTTTACTTCCTTCCGTATGATACTTTCTCTTTCATCAAGGTTGATAAGAAAATCCGTAAATTTATTGCCCATGTTTCCTCCTTCTCCCGGAAGTTCAGGTAGCGGCATGCTGGTAAATTTCCCAGCCCTTATATTTCTCCAGGGCTTCTTTTACAATTCTGGAAGTGCGGGAAAGGTTTATCACCGTATGATGTTCGAAGCCATTTTCACATATGAATTTCATCAGGTCCTGCAAACCTTCAATTTCGGCTATCCCGTAGCCACCAAATGTTTCCAGTTTATCATCGGTTAATCTGCCTTCTCCAGTATAGCCCTTGATTTTCCCGGAGAAGTCATCCGTGGTCAGGCGTAAGAAGGTGAACGGTGATGGTTTGATTTTCCCGTAAATTGTCCCGTAGGCGTTTTCTTTACCTATATCATTGGCAATGATTTCCGAGATATACATATGGGATTTGTCAAAAAAGTGAAGGGGCAGATTGCTGCAGTGGAAAAGGACAGTTTTGTCTTCTTCATTTCCGTAATTGTTATTCCAGTCCACGATAGCACTGGGTGTACCTGAGGCAAGTTGCAGGATGTACATACTCAGTGTGCCGGTGATGTCAACCTCGCAGGCAGCCGGGATAAGCGAATTGGAAAGGAGGCTCATTACAGTACAGGGCATTATGCCGTAGTTTTGCTGTATGGAGGTCCAACACTGCATGGCTACTCCTGAGAGCTCATTCTCTTTTATCCACTTCTCAATTATCACCTTGAGCTTGGCCATTTTGAGGAGAGAAGTAGCAGGGACATTAGAGGTATCGGTGTAATTCTTTATCTTTTCCAGTTGTTCTTTCACCTCCTGCGAGTCTTCCTTTAGTTTTTCAGCCCCGGCGAAGATTTCTGAAAGGTCTATTACATCAACTGCCACACCGAATCTTTCCAGGATTTTTTCGCTGTACCTCACGGTTTTAAAGGCTTGCGGCCTGGTGCCGATTGCTCCCAATCGCAGGTTTTTTAAGCCTCTTACTATGAGGCATATGCTTAGAAAATCATCGATTTCACGGGAGAAGGATGTGGATGCAGGATCAACTGTATGCGTTTCTGTCAGGGTGAACTTTATTCCGTATTGTAGCAGGTTATTGCAGACAGAAATTTTACCGCAGAAACTATCTCTCCTGTTACTGATATCCATTTTCTTTATTTCATCTGGCCAGGCATGGATTAGAACAGGAACATCCAGGCCTGATAGACGGATGGCATCTGAGATTCCCCTTTCATCCCCGAAATTTGGCAGGGTAACGATGATTCCCGCTATTTTTTCTCTATTTTTTTTGAAGAGGGAAGCGCATTTCTTGGCATCTT
>JAADFP010000018.1 GCA_013152825.1 Caldisericota bacterium
CGGCTTCTTTCTGGTAAAATGTTATGGTTGCTTAATTATGGAGAAATTAAGGATTTTTATGGTGGCAGGTGAAGAGTCGGGGGATTTGCATGGCTCTCTCCTGATACGAGAACTACGGAAGCTTTCCCCGGAAATAGAAATAACCGGGATGGGCGGGGAGAAGATGCGGGAAGCAGGAATGAATGTAATCCTGGAGATTGATGAGAAGATTTCTGTAGTTGGATTCCAGGAGGTATTTCAGAACTTAAAAAAGCTCAGGAAAGTCTATGCTATGCTTGCTCAACATCTACAGGACAGCAACTATAATATGTTTATTCCTATAGATTATCCAGGCATGAACCTGCGTCTTTCCCGCATTGCCAAAGAGCAAAATAAGAAAGTAACTTACTATATTAGCCCCCAGGTGTGGGCCTGGGGAGAGAAGCGGGTGAGCTGGATAAGAAAGTATGTGGATAAGATGATCGTTATTCTTCCTTTTGAGAAGGATTTTTATAGCAAAAAGGGAATAGAGGCATACTATGTTGGGCATCCCCTGCTGGATGTGGTTAAACCAGAAATAGGAGAAAAAGAGTTTCGAGAAATTTACGGGTTGGGAGAAAATCCTATTATAGGTTTATTGCCAGGGAGTAGGGAAGGTGAGGTTAGAAAGAATCTCCCTTTGTTATTAAATCTGGTCAGGGCAAAAGGAAAAGATTTTTCGTTTGTGCTTCTCAGAGCAAAGAGCCTGGAAGAAGAGGTTTTCCGTGCTTTTAGTCCCTTATCTCCCGAAGTAAAAATAGTATCTGATCATCCTTATTCACTTATGAAGTATGCTTACCTCCTGGTAATTACTTCCGGTACTGCCACTCTGGAGGCTGCTATTCTGGGTACGCCAATGATAATAATATATCAGCCTTCGATGTTGACTCATTTACTGGTGAAGAATATTCTCCGTGTTCCTCATATAGGGCTGGTAAACCTGGTAGAAGGAAATAATATAATTCCGGAATTTGTATCTCCCCGTATTAGCAAGGATATAATTATACAGGAGGTAGAGAAACTTTCTCGGGATAAGGAAAACAAAGGAATGAGAAAATCCCTCAAGAAAATCAGGGATAAGCTGGGTGAACCAGGAGCAGCTAAAAGAGCAGCGGAGATTATTATCCAGGATTTGCGGGAAAGGGAACAGTAAACGGTGAACAGTGAACAGTAGGCAGATGAAAGTGAGTAAGGATGTTAGAATTATAGGGAACGGGATACACAAGAGAATTTTCCTGGCCATTGGCCCCTCGATCGCAGAGTAATTTTGGAGGGCGATGCCTAAGTTTTTAAGTTTTCGTAGGAAAATGGAAAGTCTTATTGCCCATGTTTCTTTAATTTACCTGCACCTGGTAAAAATGACCATCAGGTGGGAAAAACATCTTAATAAGAATTGGGAAAAGGAGAATTTAATCTGGGTATTCTGGCACAACCGGCTTTTTTTATTTATTCTTTTCTATTTAAAATTTCTTAAAGGTAAAAAATTTGTTGCCTTAATAAGTCCCTCCCGGGATGGTGAACTTATTGCTCGTATTGGTAGAAAGATGGGGATTTCTTCCATAAGAGGCTCTAGTAAACATTTCTCTCTCAGCGCTGCGAAGGAAATACGGAGATATCTGCAGGCTGGTTATCATCTTATTATAATCCCTGATGGGCCGCGCGGGCCGCGTTACCAGTTAAAAGAGGGCGTGTTATGGATATCTGAGTTTTCACGTATTCCCATACTCCCCCTGCATTTTTCTATCTCTCGCTATAAAGTTATTCCTTCCTGGGACAGGTTTATCTTTCCCTTACCTTTTGCTAAAGAAAAAATCATTGCTCCCTTTACTTTACTTGCTGAAAAGAAAAATAACTGGGAGGAAACAAAGAGAGAGATAGAAAAATTACTGGGGAGAGATATAGAAAATCAGGGGTGAATCAGGTATAATTACACTTTGATTTAGCTTGTGAACTTACCGGGAAGAAGATGAAAAGTAATATCCTTAGCGAGAAAGACATAGAAAAGGTAGGCAAGCTCTCCCGCCTGAAGCTTACCCCGGAAGAGAAAGAACTTTATCTGAAGCAACTTTCCAGCATATTGGAATTTATGGAGCAATTAAAAGAGTTAAATACCGAGGAGGTCTTACCTACTTTTTATCCTTTAGACCTTAAAAGCGTCTGGAGAAAAGATTGTGTGACAAGTTCCCTATCCCAGGAAGAAGCTCTGGACAATGCTCCTGCCAAAGAGAGAGGATACTTTAAAGTACCCAGGATTATAGAATGAGCAAACTATCTTTTCTGCCTGCTCATGTTTTATCTGAAAAGGTAAGAAAAGGGGAATTAAGTTTTTCTGATATTACCACTGAAGTTATAGCACAGCTGGAAGCTAAAGATAAATCAATCAATGCCTACATATCCAGAAGATTGGAAGCTGCATTGGAAGAGGCAAAATCTCTGGATGAATCCCTGGCAAAAGGGGAAGACTTGCCTTCCCTGGCAGGAATACCTTTAGCAGTAAAGGATAACATTTGCACCAGGGGCTTTCTTACTACCTGTGCCTCTAAGATTCTCTATAATTTTGTCCCTCCTTACAATGCCACGGTGGTGGAAAAGATAAAGAAAGAAAAGATGATAATAATTGGGAAGACCAATATGGATGAATTTGCCATGGGATCTTCTACGGAAAATTCTTATTTTGGCACTACCCACAATCCCTGGGATTACCAGAGAGTGCCGGGAGGGTCCAGTGGAGGGTCAACCGCGGCAGTTGCTGCTGGTGAGGCTATTATGGCACTTGGCTCGGATACCGGGGGGTCCATTCGCCAGCCGGCAAGTTTTTGCAGCGTAACCGGTTTAAAGCCCACTTATGGCCGTGTTTCCCGCTATGGGCTGGTAGCATTTGCTTCTTCCCTTGACCAGATAGGCCCTATTGCACGCGATGTTCAGGATGCTTACCTGCTTCTAAAAATTATAGGTGGCTATGACCCTTGCGATTCTACCTCTCTTCCCTTGCCTTTGCCTGAGGAACAGCTCACTGGAAAGGTTAAGGGAAAGATCTTGGGCTTGCCAAAAGAATATCTCTCTGAAGGAATAGATCCGAAAGTAAAAGAAATTGTAGAAAAAGCCATTAAAGTCTGGGAGGAGATGGGGTGTGTGATTAAGGAGATAACTCTGCCCCATACAAAATACTCTGTGGCTACTTATTATATTGTGGCGCCCTGCGAGGCCTCTTCCAACCTGGCTCGCTATGATGGGGTGCAATACGGTTTTAGAAATCCCGAGTATACAATTACTGGCCAGAATCCAGTTATTGATATGATGGAGGAAACCAGGGATCAAGGATTTGGAAGCGAAGTCAAGAGAAGGATAATGCTGGGGACATTTACCCTTTCGCATGGTTATTTTGAGGCGTATTATCTAAAAGCCCAGAAGGTAAGGACACTTATAAAGGAGGATTTTGAAAAGGCTTTCCAATCTTGTGATTTTATTGTTACCCCTGTATCTCCCACCCCTCCTTTTAAGATAGGAGAGAAAGTTTCGGATCCCTTAAAAATGTACCTCTCGGATATCTTTACCATACCGGTTAACCTGGCAGGGCTTCCAGCTATATCTATACCAGGAGGGTTTACAGAGCAAAACTTACCAGTAGGGGTGCAAATTATAGGAAAACCACTGGATGAGTATGGAATCCTGAATCTTGGATTTGCCTTTCAGGAGGCGACAGATTTTCATAAGAGGACCCCACATGGAAATTGAACCCGTAATAGGACTGGAAATTCACACTGAATTGTCCACCCAGAGCAAGATGTTTTGCTCCTGTTCTACCCGGTTTGGTTCCTCTCCCAATACTCAGGTTTGTCCTGTTTGTCTTGGTTTACCCGGGGTACTGCCCGTGGTAAATGAGGAAGCAGTAAGGATTGGAATCAAAACCTGCCTGGCCCTGAATTGTAAAATAAACAAATATACCAGATTTGACAGGAAAAATTATTATTATCCTGACCTTCCAAAAAACTACCAGATATCGCAACAGTATATTCCAATAGGTGTAGATGGCTGGGTGGAATTTGAAGTAGGGGAGGAAGTAAAAAGGGTGCGTATTCATAATATCCACCTGGAGGAAGATGCGGGTAAAAATGTCCATGAAGAGGGAAAGAATTTTAGCCTGGTAGATTTGAATAGAGCGGGGATTCCTCTACTTGAAATTGTTACCTATCCCGATATGCACAGTATGGAAGAGGTGAATTCTTTCATGAATGAATTGAGAAATATCCTTATATATATTGGTGCTTCTAATTGCAAGATGGAAGAGGGACATTTGCGTTTTGAAGCCAATGTCTCTGTCAGGAGAAAGGGCGATGAGGAGTTGGGGCCAAAGGTGGAAATGAAAAATCTTAACTCTTTCAGATCTGTTCTTCAGGCATTGGAATACGAAATAGAAAGGCAGGGAGCCAGGTTGCGCAGAGGAGAGCCTATTTACCAGGAAACTCGCTTGTGGAACGAAGAAAAGGGAGAAAGTTTCACTATGCGTTTCAAAGAGGAAGCACAGGATTACCGGTACTTTCCTGAGCCGGATATTCCGCCCCTGGAAATTGGTAAGACATGGATAGAAGAGATAAAAGCTACTCTTCCTGAGCTTCCTTTAAAAAAGAAAAAGCGTTTTATAGAGGAATACGGGCTGAGTAAGAAAGAGGCAGGGATTCTTGTAGAAGAAAAAGAGATTTCCTGCTTTTTTGAAGAAGTGGTAAAAATATGTCCTCAGCCCAGGCTGGTGGTAAATTGGATAATGGGACCGCTGATGAGAGAACTAAATGAAAGAGGACTTACTATAGGAGAAAGCAAACTGACTGCCACTAAACTGGCCAGGTTGCTTGAGATGGTGAAAGAGAATCTAATTACGCAGACAAATGCCAAGTACTGTTTGCACGAAATCTTTGACTCGGGAGAAGAGCCGGAGCGAATTGTTGAGAAAAGAGGATGGAAACAGGTGACGGATGTGGAGGAGATTGAAAAGATGGTGCGTGAAGCCATACAGAAAAATCCCCGTGCCGTGGAAGATATAAATAAGGGTAAAAAAACAGCTTTTGGTTTTCTTATTGGACAGGTAATGAAGTTATCACAGGGCAAGGCAAATCCAGGTAAAGTGAGGGAAATTCTGGAGAGAGAGCTTGGCAAATGTTAAAAGAGATAGTTTTAGCCACAAAAAACCGGGATAAGATAAGAGAGATGAAAGAAGTCTTTAGAGATATTCCACTTAAGATTTTCACTTTTCGTGATTTCCCCTGCATGGAGGAAGTGGAAGAGAGCGGAGATACGTTAGAAGAGAATGCACTTATAAAGGCAGAAGCCTGGGCGCGCTTTACCAATAAGTGGGCTTTATCCGATGATACGGGGTTGGAAGTAGAGTACCTGGGAGGTAGGCCGGGGGTTTTTTCTTCCCGTTTTGCTGGCATGGGTGCTACCTACGAAGACAACTGGAAAAAATTGCTGAAACTTATGGAGGGAGTTGCATGGGAAAAGAGAAAAGCTAGGTTCCGGTGTGTGATAGCAATTGTTTCGCCACAAGGGAAAAAGCATATTGTAGAGGGTGTGGTTGAGGGATATATCACCTGTGAACCCCGGGGGAGCGAAGGTTTTGGCTATGACCCGGTGTTTTATGTCCCCGAGAAGGGTAAAACATTTGCGGAGATGTCCATAGAAGAAAAGGGTGAGATCTCTCATAGGGGAAAGGCATTAAGAATAGCCAGAGAGATTCTTAGTGATAAGTTGAAATGTGAAGATGATGTTAACAAGGGGGCAAGATGAACAAAATATCTCTGGAGAAAATTCATGAGGAACTCAATCCTTTTTTTGAACCGGTAGGAGTGGCGGTAATTGGTGCTTCTCTACACCCGGAGAAAGTAGGATACGGGTTGGTTAAAGGGCTAAAAGAGGGCGGTGTCTTCTCTCGCCCCGGGTTGAAGGGTTTTTCTGGAGGCATATATCCGGTAAACCCAAAGGTGCAGGAAATCCTGGGAATCAAGTGCTTCCCTTCTATACTGCAGGTAAAAGAAAGAATTGACCTGGCCATAATAGCTGTCCCTTCAAAATTTGTTCCCCAGATTATCAGGGAATGCGCCCAGAAAAAAGTTAAAGGGGCAATAGTAATTTCTGCCGGGTTTTCTGAGGCAGGTAGCGAAGGTAAAAAGTTACAGGAAGAATTTCTCAAAATAGCAAAAGAAGCCAATATAAGGATTGTGGGGCCAAACTGCCTGGGGATCCTTTATCCTCCCAATAATTTAAATGCCAGTTTCGGCTTGACTCTTCCTTATACCGGGAAAATAGCTTTTATAAGTCAGTCGGGAGCACTGGCAGATTCAGTGATAGATTGGTCGGTCAAGGAAAAGTACGGGTTTTCCGCTCTGATAAGTTATGGCAACAAGTCAGACCTGGATGTGCCTCACTTTTTAGCCTGGGCCGCCTTGGATAGAAATACGCAGTCAATATGTGTTTACACAGAAGGGCTGAATGACGGGAGACTATTTCTGGAGATTGCCAGAGAGGTTACCCTACGAAAACCTGTAGTAGCCATCAAAGCGGGAAAATCCACAGTGGGCACCCGGGCAGTAAGTTCCCATACGGGTTCTCTGGCTGGTGCATATGCCGTTTATCAGGGAGCATTTAAGCAATGTGGAATAATTCCTGCCAATTCTTTACGGGATATGTTTGATATTTCTAAAGGGCTTGCTTTGATGCCGCCCTTGAAAGGAAACAGGATTGCAATAGTTACCAATGGAGGAGGAGCGGGAGTTTTATGTGCTGATGCCCTGGAAGAGGAAGGATTAGTTCTGCCTGCCCCGGCAAAAGAGATGATAGAAAGAATAGATGGTAGCGGGCTTATGCATCCTGCCTGGTCAAGAAACAATCCTTTTGATATAGTGGGAGATGCCACTGCTGAAAGATATAAAATAGTGCTGGAAGAAGCTATGCGTTCCAACCTCTACGACGGTGTAATTGTAATCCAGACGCTCCAGACAATGACTGATACGGTAAAAGATGCGGAAATAGTGGTAGAATGCTTCCGCAAGTACAATAAACCCGTGATTACTTCATTCATGAGAGGGCAGTTTGCGGAAGAAGGTATAAAAGTGCTTGAAAATAATGGGATACCTAATTATGATGATGTGCAGGAAGCTGCACGGGTAATGGGAGCGCTGGGTAAATATGGGAGATATTTAAAAGAGAGAGAAGGAAAATGAAAGAAAAAATAAGAGAAATAATTGATAAAGCACGAGAAAAAGGAAGAAGTTTTCTGCTGGAAATGGAAGCTGAAGAAATATTCAAACTTTACCAGATTCCGGTTCCTGAAACTATGCTGATAGAGAAAGAGGAACATCTTATTTCCTCCGGAGAAAAACTGGGATTCCCCCTGGTTATGAAAATAGTTTCACCCCAGGTTATCCACAAGACAGATGTAGGTGGTGTAAAGGTGGGGATTAAGAACAAGGAGGAGTTAGTATCCGCCTATAAAACCATGGTAGAGGAAGTGCAGGAAAAGGTTGCAGGAGCTGAAATAAAGGGTGTATTACTGCAAAAGATGGCTCCTCCCGGAGGAAGGGAGGTGGTCCTGGGAGGGTTGAAGGATCCTACTTTTGGCCCTGTGGTGATGTTCGGGCTGGGTGGAATCTGGGTGGAAGTTCTCAAGGATGTATCTTTCCGGGTTGCACCTATAAATGAGATCGAAGCCAGGGAAATGGTGAACGATATTAAAGGGAAGAAGATTCTGGAGGGGGTAAGAGGGGAAAAACCCGTGGATTTTGTTGCCCTGTGCAAGACCATTGCAAATTTCTCCCGGATGGTTTACGATTTTCCTGAATTCAAAGAAGTAGATGCCAATCCTGTCTTTTTGTATCCGGAGGCAATTCTCTGCGTGGATGCAAGAATAATTCTGGAGTAGGCTTCTACCAGTAGGATACAAGAGGAGGTCAAAACATGAAAATCACGGATAAAGATAGGTCGGTTCTTCGAGCCCTGGCGGAAAAACAGGCAAAAATAGCTTCCCTGCCAATACATAAAGAAAAAGCTAAGGAATGGTCGCGTCTGAATGGACTGAAAAAGGGCAGACCCTTAGTCTGGATAAACGAACTTCCCTGGCACGAAATGGACGTAAATGGTGAATTAGAACTGCAGACTACAGATCCCTTCTGCCGCCAGGTAGAGCAAATTTTGCGCAGGACAATTTACCAGTGGGAGCATATGCCGGCGGATATGATTGTAGAGCCGAAGTTTTATTCACCCCTTGTTATCCATGATACCGGGTTTGGCATTACTGATGATGTCGATATTGTCAGGAAAGACGAAAGAAATGTCATTGCCTCACGAGAATTCCATCCCCAGATAGATAGCGAAAAAGATCTGGAAAAGATAAAAATGCCTGTTATCACCCATGACCAGGAGGCGAGCGAACGAAACTATCAGACTCTGGTAGGTCTCTTTGGTGATATACTCACTATTGAAAAAGTGGGGATTGTGCACTATTGGGTTGCCCCCTGGGATAGACTTGTCCACTGGTGGGGGGTGGAGAAAGCTTTAATGGACCTGGTGATGCGGCCAGAGCTTATACATCAGGCCATGGATAGGTTGACCAATGCTTACCTTGCCCGCTTGAAGCAATGGGAAGAATTGAATCTACTCTCTATCACTGAGGGGAATTACCGGGTGGGCTCGGGAGGATTGGGTTACACTGATGAACTACCTCAGCCCGATTTCAATCCTGAGAAAATTCGTGCAAAGGATCAGTGGGGATTTAGTACTGCGCAGATATTTTCCGAGGTATCACCGGAGATGCATGAGGAATTTGCTCTCCGCTACGAAATCCGCTGGCTTAAGCATTTTGGGCTGAATTACTATGGGTGTTGCGAGCCCCTCCACACCAAGATAGATATTTTGAGAAATGTTCCAAACCTGAGAAAAATCTCCATGAGTCCCTGGGCAGATGTAGAAAAAATGGTTGAGAAGACAAATAATGGAGAATACGTGCTTTCCTATAAACCTAATCCTGCTCTTCTGGCAGCAGAGACCTGGAACCCCGAGCAAGCGAGAGATTTACTGCTTGAGGTAATAGAAAAAACAAAGGGCTGTGCAGTAGAGATTATCCTGAAAGACATAAGCACTGTACGCTACGAACCGCAGCGGATATGGGAATGGGAAAAGATTGCCATGGAGCTGGTGCTAAATTACTCCGCTTGAATAATTCGGCAGGCTAAATTGCAAATTCATCTCTTTAAAGCATTATAGTAACTCTCTCTTTTCCTTCCCCACAGGAAAAAAGGCAAAAGAGTTATCCCGGTTATAAAGCCTCCTATATGTGCCCACCAGGCAATGCCTCCTGCGGCTTTGTCTCCTGCCAGTAGCAGGGCGGTAGTGCCGGAGAAGAACTGCATGAGAAACCAGAATCCCAGGAAAAAGAAAGCAGGGATTTCCAGGAATGTCCAGAAAAAGAAAAAGGGTACAAGCGTGAGGATGCGGGAGAAGGGGAAAAGGATAAAGTATGCCCCAAGTACTCCTGCAATTGCTCCCGAGGCACCGATACTGGGCACGGTGGAATGCGCGTTCGTATAAATATGGAATAACCCGGCTCCAATCCCGCTCAGAAGATAAAAGAGCAGATAGCGAAAGTGCCCCATTCTATCTTCTACATTATCACCAAAAATCCAGAGATAGAGCATGTTTCCTATCAGGTGAAACCATCCCCCGTGCAGAAACATAGAAGTGAAGACGGGCAAAAACCTGTTTAGTAGTTGGTCAGGATAATGAGTTTTGAGGTAAAAGTAGCGTGAGGGAATCGAGCCAAAATTATATATAAATTGTTTGAGATTGGTACCTTGGGAAAGTTCTACAAAGAAAACGAAAACATTCAAAGCAATCAGGAGAGTATTGACAATCGGGAATCTGCGTGAAGGCACAGTGTCTTTCAGCGGTATCATAACCTATTTTAGCCGAAAGAAGTCAAATCATCAATCAAAAATGTATTCTGGAAGAGTTGCGAGTTATGTAAGTTGTAAGTTGCCAGTTCTTAGTTATTAGTTCCACCTTATCAAAAAACCCTGAACACCAAATTCTAAACGCTAAATAAACCACAAATCACAACTACCAAAACCCAAACAAACTCCAATCTATAAAACTCAAAAATAACCCCACATTTGGACAGAGCTTAGATATTGCGATTTGGAACTTGTTTGTGATTTGTGGTTTGGGATTTGGGATTTTCTTGTAACTGCTTACCCGTCTGCTTCTCCATGTAACCTGGGGGCAGGGAGGCTGTTCACTGCTTACTATCATGCATCCTACCCCCTCGCTACTAACTACTCCTTTCCCAGTCTAATGTCTAAAGCCTATGGTCTATAGTCTAAAGTAGTCCTCCCAGCCAGGCAAACAGGATATTAATTTCTACTCCTGCTCATATTTGTACCATACGGCACGGATTCTCGAAGCGCCCTGAGAAGTGCCCTTCCCTCTGCCACTGAAGATGCATTTACCAAAACGATGATATTTCGTTTCTCAGGCCAATTGCCAGAAA
>JAADFP010000019.1 GCA_013152825.1 Caldisericota bacterium
CCGATACCCGGCTCTCCTCCCAGGAGAATGGTGGAGCCAGGCACTACCCCACCACCCATTACCCGGTCAAACTCTTCTATGCCGGTAGGAGCTCTTTCTTCTTCTTCCTTTTCTATCTCGGATAAAGATACTGGAGAAGCATGAAATTCTCTTTTCTTGAGCAGGGGCTCTACCTCCTGCAGGGTGTTCCACTTCCCGCATTGGGGGCACTTGCCCATCCACTTGGGACTCTGGAAGCCACACTCTGAACAACGAAATTTCATTATCTATACCTAAGGGCTCTTTTGCCTTCTTCCCCCGCTTAATATAACCCGGGGCTAACTGTTTCCAACTTCACCACCACAGCCTTTTGTCCAGACTCCTGTATTGGATAGCTTCTGCCAGATGGTAGGTTTCTATATTTTCCTTACCTTCCAGGTCGGCAATGGTGCGGGAAACTTTTAATATGCGGTGGTAGGCGCGTCCACTCAGCCCCATATTGTCTATGGCTGCCTGAAGCAAGGTTTTGCCTTCCTCGTTCAGGGAACAGTATTTTTCTATATCCTTATTGCCCATTTGGGCATTGGTGAAGATTCGTTTTCCCTTGAATCTGGCTCGCTGGATTTCCCTGGCTTTTTTTATCCTTTCCCTGATAGTCAGGGAATCCTCCGAGGGTGGACCGGAGAATTCGCCCGCTTTTAAGGGAGGCACCTCTACATGGATATCTATCCTATCCAGCAAGGGCCCGGAAATACGGGATATGTATCTCTGGATTTCTCGTGGGGTACATCTACATTCCTTATCTGGATGGGTGAAGTTTCCGCAGGGGCAGGGATTCATGGCTCCCACCAGCAGGAAACTTGCCGGGAAAGTGAATGATCCGGAAGCCCGGGATACGGTAACTTTTCTCCCTTCCAGCGGCTGACGCAGGGATTCCAGCACATTGCGGTTGAACTCGGGAAGCTCGTCCAGGAAAAGTACACCGTGGTGGGCAAGAGAAATTTCCCCGGGATGCGGATTCTGTCCTCCTCCTATAAGTGCCACATCACTTATAGTATGATGCGGCGAACGGAAAGGCCTTAAAGTCAGAAGTGGTTTGTCGGGAGGGAGCAATCCCACAATAGAGTGAATCTTGGTCACCTCCAGTGATTCTTCCAGCGACAATTCCGGCATTATAGTAGGAATTCTTCCTGCCAGCATGGTTTTCCCGGAGCCGGGAGGGCCTATCATAAGCATATTGTGCCCTCCTGCTACTGCTACCTCGATGGCTCTCTTTGTGCTCTCCTGTCCCCTTACTTCTCAGAGAAATCTATCTCGTAGGAGGGAGACTCCGAGTATAGTTCTTTCAGGCTTACTGTTATAGGGAAGATTTTCCTCTCCCCCTGCAGGAATTCCACGCATTCTCTTAAATTCTTGAGAGGGAAGACCTGGCATCCTTCTACTATGCCTGCTTCCCTGGCATTAGGATGGGGAACCACGAGGCTCTTTTCCATTTCCCGGGAGAGCAGGGCTATGGGGAGTATGCCGCGGGAATGTCGTATGCTGCCGTCCAGAGCAAGCTCTCCGATAAATAAGTACTGGGTCAGATTTTCTGGCTTAACAATCCGCAGTGCACCCAGTATGCCCAGGGCTATGGGCAGGTCAAATCCTGCTCCTTCCTTTTTCACATCCGCAGGAGCCAGGTTTACGGTTACCCGGTCATCGGGAAAGGGGAATCCCGAGTTCTTTAGCGCAGCTTTCACCCGTTCACGCGCTTCTTTCACCGCAGTATCTGGCAGTCCCACGATATTTACTGCGGGTAAGCCGGAGGATACATCCACCTCTATTTCCACAGGGTAGGCGTCTATCCCTAAAAGGGAAGCGGAATGCAGTTTTGCCAGCATTAAAGTTTTCTTCCCAATACCGAAGCAAGTGCTCTCAACTCTTCCATAAGTTGGGAAAATTCAGCGATGGTAATAGTCTGGAGAGCATCTGACAGTGCTTGCAGGGGGTCAAAATGTACTTCTATGAGAAGCCCATCTGCCCCGGAAGCAATTGCTGCCTTGGATATGGCAGGAATCAAATCTTTTCTCCCGGCTGCGTGGCTGGGGTCAACGATAACCGGCAGGTGAGAGGTTTTCTTAAGCAAGGGAACGGCACTTATATCCAGGGTGAAACGGGTAGAATCTTCAAATGTTCTTATCCCCCGCTCGCAGAACATTACTTCATTATTTCCCTGGTTAAGGATGTACTCTGCGGCCAGGAGCCATTCTTTAACGGTTGAGGAGAGCCCTCTTTTCAGGAGTACAGGCTTTCTGACTTTCCCCACTTCCTTGAGTAAATCGTAGTTATGCATATTTCTTGCCCCTATCTGCAGGATATCCGCGTATTCCGAGATTAATCCTACGTTCCGGGGGTCAGTGACTTCGGTTACCACGGCCAGCCCGGTTTCTTCCCGTGCTTCCTTGAGAATCTTCAACCCTTCCATCCCCAATCCCTGGAAAGAATAAGGAGAGGTACGGGGCTTAAAGGCTCCTCCCCTGAGAGCTTTTGCTCCTGCTTTCTTCACACTGCGGGCTATTTTTAAGGTGCTTTCCCTGTTTTCTACTGAACAAGGCCCTGCCATTACCACTATCTCTTTCCCGCCAATGGCTGTGCCGGTGGAGAGAGTAATAATTGTGTCTTCCCCCTTATGTTCCCTATCCACCAGCCGATAAGGCTTGAGAATGGGGATGACCTTCTCCACCCCGGGGTAAAGGGAAAGAGGCATGTCTCTCAGGGGTGTTTCATCGCCGATTACCCCCATGATAGTGCGAAATTCTCCCCGCGAAACCCATACCTTCAAACCAAAGGATTCTATATCCTTCTTAATCCGTTCCTGATTTTCTTCGCTCGCTTCTGGTTTAAGTACGATAATCATCTTTATTTCTCCTTCTTCCCAGGAATTCCAAAACTGCTATTATGTTAAATATTACCACGCTTTGCAGGAGAATTACCAGGGCTCCGGGGAGGTTTACCTGGGTTAAAAGAGTAGCATTAATCCCCACGCCAAAGGTAATCAGGTAGATAAAAAGTATTGCCTGTCTTTCCGTCATTCCCAGGGAGAGGAGCCGGTGGGAAAAATGGTTGCGGTCGGCCTTAAAGAGAGGCTCTCGCCTTTTCCAGCGAATGATAATCACGCTTATCGTATCAAAGAAGGGCACTCCCAGGATGAGCAGCGGCATTATCACGGGAAGAAAAGTGGGTAAACCTTCCCGGTAAAAGGTGGTCAGAATAGTAAGGGAGGCAATGGTAAATCCTACCCAGAGACTTCCTGCATCACCCAGGAAAATCTTGGAGGGAGGGAAATTGTAGATAAGAAATCCGGCCAGGACTCCACAGAATGTAGCCAGAACTGCGGCGGTGAAAATTTGCGAGGTAAGGAGAGAAATATACAAAAAAATGAGGGAGGCAATAAGAGCTACTCCCCCGGCCAATCCATCCATGTTGTC
Organism: Caldisericota bacterium; assembly: GCA_013152825.1. Taxonomy (GTDB): domain Bacteria; phylum CAIJMQ01; class CAIJMQ01; order JAADFP01; family JAADFP01; genus JAADFP01. Next base: position 3,450 of record JAADFP010000019.1, read on the forward strand.
CAAAAGGTTGAAAGAATTGGTTACCGCAACTACCCACAATATGGTAATAAGATAACTCCAGAAAGGATGAGGCATAAACAGGGTTATGCGTGTGCCGCTTAAGGCAAGGAGAAAGGCGGCAAGCACCTGACCGGCAAGTTTCTGGTAGGGCTTAAGCGGTTTAAAATCATCTGCCAGTCCTACCAGGAGCATCAGTAATCCGGAGAAAAAGAGGGGAAGAATCCTGCCTATTTCCCGGGAAACCGGAGGCAGGTAAGGAGCCAGGGAAGGGAAGTTTTTCTGTATAAGGGGAAGCAAGAGGATACCCAGGAACCAGGTCAGGTAAAAAGAGAGGAAGATTGCTATCCCGCCCAGGAGCGGTTTTGGAATGCGGTGTACCTTTCTTTCTTCGGGCACATCCATGAGTCTCCATTTACGGGCAGTCTTTATGAAGATGGGAATGGATAAAAGCGCCAGGGTGAAAGAAACAAAAAACAGCAGGAAGAAAATAAGGTAATGCATTTACCTGAGCCTCGCTATTCTCAGGAAAACTCTAAACACCAATATTCACCCCTCCCTTTCTATGTTTTAAAGAAATTCCCCGGAAAGAGAAATTTAAGATATTGCCTGGTAACTTTCCAGAACTCTTTTTTGCTATCTTTCTCCCGGGAAAACTGGTTGATTAGTACATTGATATCAAGAATACCCTTCAATTTTGCCATAAAGAATTTTTCTTAAATCTCTGACAATTTTAGTGCCCGTAGTATTCTGGGAAGTCGCATCTTTAAATTTTCCCACTCATTTATCCGCGATACCCCGGCTATTTCATTATATCATAAAGGAAGAACAGGAAATTTAGGCACGGCGAATTTTCGCTATGCCGGCCTTCCTTCCATCTACGGGCTATAGGCTAACCCGGTAATCGGTTGGGGCTGGGTAGTTGGAAACGTTGCTCGTTATCTGTCCATCGTTCTTCCCTGCCTACACCCCGAGGTGTAAAGAAGTGTCAACAATCTATGGTCTATAGTCTAAAGTCTATAGTCTATGATGTCACTTGCTCCTAAAATATTCTACCGTCTCTGTTAGAATATCTTCCAGGTGATAACGTGGCATAAACCCGATAACCGCCTTGGCATGGTTAATATCGGGAACACGGTACATTAAATCTTCAAAATGCGGGCCGTATACTTCTTCATAGGGAAGGTAAGTAATAGGAGATTTACTCCGGGTCATTTCCTTTATCTTGATAGCCAGTTCCTCAATAGTAATTCCCCGGGGATTTCCCAGGTTGAATATCTTTCCTTCTGCAGCAGGTTCCAGCATAAGTTTTGCCATGCCTTCTACGGCATCTTTAACGTGGGCAAAGCTTCTCAACTGTTTTCCACTCCCATAAACTGTAATGGGTTCCCCCTTAAGTGCCTGTCTTACAAACCTGGGGATTACCATGCCGTATCTGCCAGTTTGCCTGGGGCCGCATATATTGAAGAGTCTTACGATAGTAACCGGGAGGTTTCTTTCTGCATGGTAGGAAAGGGCTAAAAATTCGTCTAATAACTTGCTGGTAGCGTAGCTCCAGCGAAACTTGTGGGGTGGTCCTATAATTAAATCATCTTCCTCGTGGAAGCGTTTTTTACTGCTTTTCCCGTATACTTCAGAACTGGAAGTGATAAGGACCTTTATCCCGCCCAGTTTAAGGGCAGTCTCCAGGACGTTTTCCGTGCCTTTTACATTAACCTCCATGGAAGTAACCAGGTTCTCCATTACGAACTTTACTCCCACTGCAGCTGCCAGATGAAATATACCCTGCACTCCTTCTGCGCTTTTGCTCAGTATCTCCTTGTCCATAACCGAGCCTTCTACAAAATGAAAAGAGGAGTTTTTTGTTAAGTGTGCTATATTTTCCTGGGTGCCGGTAGATAGATTGTCCAGGGCTATTACTTCATGCCCTTCTGCTAAAAGTTTTTCACTAAGGTAGGATCCTATAAAACCTGCTCCTCCAGTAATCAGAAACTTCATTTTACTACCCCTTTCTCTTTTAGTAATTCTTGATAAACTTCATGAATTCTTCTGGCCATTTCTTCTTTCCTGAAAAGAGGGTCCACCAGTTTTTTCCCCTTTTCCCCCATTTTTTCCCGTAACTCTCGATTCTCCAGGAGACAGAAAATGGCTTTCTTCAGCTTCTCCTCTTCCTGTGAAGGGATAAGAAAACCTGTTTCTCCCTCCTGTACAATCTCACCAGAACCATCCAGGTCCCAGGTAACGACTGGCTTACCTGCTGCCATAGCCTGGGGAATCACCCTGGCCAATCCTTCTCTAAGCGAGGTATGGATAACAATATCCATCAGGGCAAGGTAATCGGGTATCTTCTCTGGTGGGACTAGACCTGCAAAGATAAATCTATCTTCCAATTTTAGTTCCTTTATCCTCTCCATTAACTTTTCTCTTAGTATACCATCCCCTACCAGGAGAAATTTAACCCGGGGGAATTTTTTTATCACCTCCGGGGCAATCCTTACCACAAATTTGTGCCCTTTAAGAGGGAACAAGCGGGCAATTTTCCCGATAACTACCTCCCCTTCTTTTATTCCCAATTTTTCCCTGAGCTGGGGAGAAGGAACTGTGGAGAGGAAAGGATCTAACTCCATGCCACTGTAAACTGTGGCATACTGATGTTCCTTTCCCACGCCTGCTGACAGGGCTTTAAATTTCATGGCCTCGCATACAGTGATAATTTTATCTGTAATGGGCGCGGTAATCCTTTCACTGTTAAGGTAGAGGAAATTCAGAAAGGGATGTTGATAGGGAAAGAAAGGCAGTCCATGAATGGTATGCACAATGATAGGGATTTTACTGAAGTAGGCTGCCCATCTCCCCAGAATCCCTGCCTTGGAAGAGTGGGTATGCACTATATGATATTTGTTTTTCTTGAAGAGGGCAAGAAGGGTGCCAAAAGAAGCGTAATCAAGCACAGGGTGGGGATTCCGGCGCAGGGAAGGAATAGTAACCGGATGAATCCCGAGTTCTCCAGCTTTCCCTGCCAGACTTCCCTCAGGTCCTAAGGGAGGGCCCGTGTATAGGGTTACCTCGTAGCCGAATTTTTTTAAGCCTTCCACGGTATAAATGGTATTTTCCTGCGCTCCTCCAAGAATCAGGCGGGTGATAACATGTAAAACTTTTATTCTACGCATCCAGATACTCCTCTATGGAAAAGAATTTGCCCATTTCAAGTATCCTATCTACTTTATTTTTCAGGCAGGAAAGGTTGTGGGTAACAATCAACTGGTGAAACAAAGAATATGCAGGTAATTTTTCCGGAGGAAGAATTTCCCAGGTATGGAAGTATAACACCAGGGGTATTTTGCGGCGACTTAACCATTTTAGGCCTTGAGAGATAAGGAAGGCGGGGAAAAACCGGAAGTATGCTCCACCGCCTATAGGCAGGCGTTTCCTGGGAAAGGGAAGCGTGGAGGGAGGAATCTCCCAGAGTTTTCCTATTTGGTGGGGATAGGGCGGGAAGTTATCTATGCCGTAGAGAAAGTTTTTAACCGGGAAAATACTGGAGTCATATAAAAACCCTTCTTCCTGAAGAATATCCAGTGCCCATAAGGAGTTTTCATCAATTGACCATGATGGGGCACGGTATCCTATCACCCTTTCCCCGCTTATATCCTCCAGAAGTTTGCGGGAATCCTGTATCTCTCTACGGAACTCTTTGCTTCCTATCTGGTATACCAGGCGGTGGGTCATCCCATGTGAAGCTACTTTATTCTTGCTTTTCACTATTTCCTTAACCAGGGCAGGCTTCTTTTTTGCTATCTCTCCCAGTATAAAGAACGTAGCCCTGGATTGCGTGGAGGCAAGTAAGGCAAGAATTTCTTTTACCCCTTTTTCTATGTTTTTCTCTTCGGGAGTGTACTCTGCCTGCAGGGGGAAATTAGCACAGGAGATATCTTCTACATCAACTGTCAGGATACCGTTCGGTACTACTTTCATATAATCATTTACCAACTCTCCACTACCGTCAATCGGCTATCTGCTCCCCCGACATACGTGCTTGCCTACCCCTGTCTAATGTCTAAAGTCTCCCGTCTATAGTCTACTTATTCACTCTCCCTGGAGATGGGGTGGGATTGCTTCCAGGCGAATGAGATCAGGATAGGTCTCCCTGCGCCGGATTAGGTAGAACTTATCTTCCTCAATCAAAACTTCGGCAGCCCGCGGACGGGAGTTATAGTTCGAGGACATGGAAAAACCGTAAGCTCCTGCTCCCATGACTGCAATAAACTCTCCCTCCTTTAAAGAGGGCAGGGCTCTTTCCTTGGCGAGGAAATCGCCTGTTTCGCATACAGGTCCCACTACATCGTATACTTCCTGGCTATTTTTCTTTTCCTGCAGAGGCAGAATCTGATGATAGGAACCATAAAGAGCCGGACGAAGAAGGTCATTCATTCCTGCATCCACGATGAGAAAGTTTTTTCCCACTCCTTTTTTCCTGTAAATTACCTTGCAGACGAGTATTCCTGAATTTCCCACAATAGATCTCCCTGGCTCCAGGATAAGGGTTATTCCCTTGTTTGCTATGTAAGGTGTTACCATCTCCGCGAACTCATGGGGAGTGAAAGGCTCTTCGTTTTGATAAATTATCCCCATTCCTCCTCCCAGATCCAGATATTGGGGATGGTAATTGCTCTCTGTTTCCAGTTCTTTCAGAAGGTGCATGGTCTTTTCCAGTGCTTCCCGGTAAGGGGCAAGCTCTGTTATCTGTGAACCTATATGCAGATGAAGCCCCATTATTTCTACCTTTGAGTAGTTTTTTCTGCGGGCAATAATCTTCTTAACTTCCGGGTAAGGTATGCCAAACTTGTTTTCCTTCTTGCCTGTAGTGATAAATTTGTGGGTATGAGCTTCTACGTCAGGGTTGATTCTCAAGGCTACTCGAGCAGGTTTCCTGTGTTTTTTTGCCAGCGTATTGATTCTTTCTAGTTCTTCTTCACTCTCTACATTGAACAGAAGAATATCCTGCCGTAGCCCCATTTCAATTTCTTCGTCAGTCTTTCCTACACCAGCAAAAACAATACGGGAATGAGGAAATCCTGCTTCTATGGTTCTATAAAGTTCACCGCCCGAGACAACATCTACTCCCCATTTCTGCAGGGCGATGAGCCTGAGAATCGCCTGGTTAGAATTTGCCTTGACAGAATAGCAAAACAGATGAGGAATACCTCGGAATGCTTCCTCGTACAGATTAATATGTCTCAGTATGGTGCGGGAACTGTAAATATAAACAGGAGTACCAACCTTCTCTACGATTTCCCTGAGTGCAACCTTTTCTCCGAAGAGTTCGCCTGAAACGTAATGAAAATGATGGATAATATCACCTCCCTTTATGCAAAACTGCGTTTTTAGTTTATTTTCCCTTTTTATTCTTTAGTTGAATTATATAATAATACGCTGTTTTATTAAAGAAGCTCGGGGAGGAGTGAGTAAGTGAGTAGGTGAGTAAGTTACTAAGTAAAGGGGAAAGATATAGGAAAACCAGTTCTACCTGTCCCGCGGAAGCGGGCCTGTCCGCCTCCCATCCATCGGGACAGGCGGGTATCCACGCAAGACCTTAGACGATAGACTTTAGTAGTGGGTAGCGAGGGAAGAGGTAGTAAGCAGTAAGCAGTGAGTAGTTTCTTGGTTCCCTGGTACCTTGGTATCCTGGGATAAAGTTTTGGGTTTGGTATTTAGGGTTTGTTGGAGAAGGCATATCGGGGTCCGGGATTCCTTTGGAAAGTTGAGGGTTTTGAGTTTAGGGTTTATTCTGGCCTGCCTCCAGCTATTTGAGGATTTCGTCCTGAGAGGAGGGTGCAAGTGATACTCTCTGGCCCTCTTTTGTTACCCACCAGTATCCTTCTTCCACTATTTTGCCTATTTTCCGGGCAAATATCCCGGATTTTTTAAGCCTCTCCAGAACAGTAGCGGTTTGTTCCTTCGGGATAACTGCCAGCAGTGCGCCTGAGGCAAGCAGTGCATAGGGGTCGAGATTAAAGATGCGGCATATCTCTTGTGTCTCCGGGTAAACATGGATACTTTTTTCTTCTACTTCAACCCCTTTTTTAGCGGCATAGCCCACTTCGTACACTCCTGCCTTTATCCCCCCCTCTGTGGGGTCATGTAGATAGCGTGCACCCTCCCGGGAGAGAATTTTTGCTTCTTTAACTACACTTATCCCCGGGTCAAATAAAAAATGCTTTGCCCTATCTATTCTATCCTGTTTCAGAAATCGGGTAAGGTCTTTTTCCCTTTCTCTGGCAATTATGGAGGTCCCCTCGATAGCAATACCCTTGGTGAGGATGATGGCATCTCCCACCTGCACCCTTTCCGGGGTAAGCAGGGTGCCTCTCTCCCCCTCTCCCACCATGAACCCGATGAGTGTGGGCTGGCTGACTGCCTTGGTAACTTCGCTGTGGCCTCCTATCAGGGAGATATCCAGTTCTCTGCATGCTTCTACCAGGTCTTTCATCAATCCCTCAGCTTGCTTTTCCCGGTATCCTTCTGGCAGGAGTGCAGTGACCAGGAGCCAGCGAGGTTCTGCTCCGGAAGTTACCACATCGTTGGCATTAACATTAACCAGGTACCAGCTCTGAAGGTCTCCGCTAAGGGTTATGGGGTCGGTTTTCATGGCCAGGAATTTGTCTCCCATCTCTATCACTGCAACGTCTCTTCCTATCCCG
>JAADFP010000020.1 GCA_013152825.1 Caldisericota bacterium
TTTTATTCCCTGGATGATGAGCATATCTCTACCTTATTCAATGAAGGCCTGAAGCATATCAGGGAATAGGTTTAGACTATAGACTTTAGACCTGAGACTTTAGACTGATAGAAGCGAGTAAGTGAGAGGCACAGAGGAAAGTGAATAGGTGAGTAAGTGAATAAGTGAGTAGGTGAGCCTGCTCCCTCCCGATGAAATATCGGGATCACCAGCTTGCCCTCTCCCGACGTAAAGTCGGGATTGGGAGGACAGGCAGGAATGACGAAAAAGGACAGATGCAGGAGAGAGAGGCACAGAGGGGATGCGAGTGGGAGAAGACGGTGGCCGAACTACGAAAACCGATTCGCGCTACGCAACCGGATAACGAATTACATTGGTACCCGGGAAGAAGTTTAGGCTTTTTGATTTAGCTCCTTCCCTCTATCCGGGAGAAGTTATAGGTTGATAACCGGGAGGTACGAAAATGGAAGATAAGAAAGAGAATGCCCATGATGAAAATACTTGCCAATGGTGTGCAGTGGATTTTTCCGGGGAGGAAGAGCCACTGCAGAAAAAGAAAAAAATAATCCAGGGAGGTATTTCTGCTCTCCTGCTTACCTTTGGGTTGATTTGTGAATTTATACTTTCACAGTATTTATTAGCCCAGGCCTCCTTCGTGCTGGTGGTGGCTATCTCGGGAAGGGAGATAATAGAGAAGGGGCTCAAGACCCTATTCATAAATAAACGCGTAGGTATCAATTTTCTCATAACCATTGCGGCCCTGGGGGCCTTTTTAATCGGGCATGGGGAAGAGGGAGCAGCGGTTATGTTTCTTTTCTTTATTGCGGAATCGCTGGAAGATTATGCCGCTGACCGGGCCAGGCGTTCGGTCAAAGAACTGCTTAAACTGACTCCAGAGACGGCAAAGGTGAAAAGAGATGGTAAAGAAGTTGAACTCCACGTGCATGAGGTAAAGGTAGGCGATGTGGTGGTGGTGAGACCCGGAGAAAAGATTCCCCTGGATGGTAAGGTGATTGAGGGGGCATCAAGTGTAAACCAGGCGCCTATTACGGGCGAATCAATTCCGGTGGAGAAGAAAATAGGCGATGAAGTTTATGCCGGGACAATAAACCAGGAGGGGTATTTAGAGATAGAGGTAAGCAAAAGGTCGGAGGAGGGGATACTTTCTAAGATTGCCAGGATGGTGGAGGAGGCAGAGAAGAAGAAGTCTAAAACAGAAGCTTTTATTGAAAGGTTTGCTCGCAGATACACGCCAATTGTTATTCTCCTGGCTGTGTTGGTGGCTGTTATTCCCACGGTATTCCTGGGGTTGCCCGGAAGTGTGTGGATATACCGGGCGCTCATACTTTTGGTGGTCTCCTGTCCCTGTGCCCTGGCTATATCCACGCCGGTTTCCATGGTCTCTGCTATAACCGGTGCTACCCGGAAAGGCGTGTTGATAAAAGGTTCCAGCTACCTGGAAGAATTGAACAGAGTTAAGGCGGTGGCTTTTGATAAGACTGGCACGCTGACCGAAGGGAAACTGCAAGTTTCGGATGTTTTAAGTCTTGCCTACCTTTCAAAGAATGAGATTTTATCCCTGGCTGCTTCCATTGAATTTCATTCTGAACATCCCATTGCCCGGGCTATTTTTAAGGAGGCGGAGAGTAAAGGTATAAAGCTGCAGCGGGTGAAGAATTTTAAGGCTATCCCGGGTAAGGGGATAAGTGCAGAAATTGATGGGAAGACTTATTATGTAGGAGCGAGAAATCTTTTTAGTGACTTAAGTATTAAATTGCCGGAGGAAAAGATAACCCGCTTTGAGAGAGAGGGGAAGACCACGGTTTTTATTGCAGAGGGGAAAAGGATTATCGGAGCTATTGCAGTGAGGGATAAGATAAGAGATTCCTCCTTTGGGGTAATATCAGAACTTAAAAAGATAGGCATCAGGACAGAGATGATAACCGGGGATAACGAGGATACGGCCAGGGCAATTGCTGAAGAACTGGGTATAGATGAATACCATGCCCAGCTACTTCCGGAAGACAAGGTAAAAATTGTGGACAGGTTGATGGCTAAGTTTGGTTCAATGGCTATGGTGGGGGATGGAGTGAATGATGCCCCTTCTCTGGCCCGGGCCTCGGTGGGGATTGCCATGGGAGCTATTGGCAGTGATGTAGCCCTGGAGACGGCGGATATTGCCCTTATGCAGGACGATTTATCCAAGATTTCCTACCTTATTTATTTAGCTAAGAAGACTTCCCGGGTGGTAAAACAGAATGTTTATGCTGCTATCATTATCAAGAGTAGTTTTGCCATTCTTGCAGTCCTGGGCTTGATAAATTTATGGGTGGCAGTGGCAATTGGAGATATGGGATTGAGCCTGGGAGTGATAGTTAATGCTCTACGGCTGACGAAGGTAAAGAAAGGGAAAGGCTCAAAGGTAGTAAAGGACTGAAAAAACATAAAGCCAAAGCCTATTCTTGGTTTGACAGAGAGAGGGGGAGATGATAAATTCTATCTACCATGGGGAAGATTTCACCGATTGAAGAAGTAATAGAAGATTTCAAAGAGGGTAAGTTCGTCATTATCGTGGATGACGAAAAGAGGGAAAACGAAGGGGATTTTGTTATTGCTGCAGAGAAAGTGACTTCAGAAAGCATAAATTTCATGGCCAAGTACGGGCGGGGACTAATCTGTCTGGCTATAATTCCAGAGCGGCTGGATGAATTGGAAATTGAGCCTATGGTACAAAAGGGCACAGATAAATTCCACAGTGATTTTGCTGTCTCCGTGGATGCAAAGGAAGGTATTACCACGGGTATTTCTGCTTATGATAGGGCCCATACTATCAAGACTATCCTTAATCCGGAGACCAGGCCGGAAGACCTGGCAAAACCCGGGCATGTTTTTCCCCTGCGGGCGAGAAAGGGAGGTGTTTTAAGAAGGGCAGGTCATACAGAAGCGGCGGTAGACCTGGCTAAATTGGCCGGGCTTTATCCGGCGGGAGTGATATGCGAAATCATGAACGAAGATGGCACTATGGCTCGCCTGGATACTCTGCTGAAAATTTCTCAGGAGTTCGGGATAAAGATAGGAACTATTAAGGACCTCATTGCTTACCGGATAAAGAAAGAAAAGTTGATAGAAAGAGAAGCCCAGACCTGTATCCCTACTCCCTGGGGGGACTTCACCCTTTATTTATACCGGAGTATAGTAGATGATTTAAATTATCTTGCCCTGGTAAAGGGAGAAGTAAATGGTCAAAAGGATGTCCTGGTGAGAGTACACTCGCAATGTCTTACCGGTGATGTGTTCCACTCTCTTAGATGTGATTGTGGAGACCAGTTAGCCAGAGCATTAGAACTAATTTCCCAGGAGGGGAAAGGGGTCCTTCTCTACCTGCCGCAGGAGGGCAGGGGAATAGGCCTGGTGAACAAAATTAAAGCATACGAATTGCAGGATAAAGGGTTGGATACTGTAGAGGCGAATGAGAAATTGGGATTTCCTGCTGATCTTAGAGATTACGGAATTGGAGCACAAATATTACGGGACCTGGGGCTTTCTACTCTGCGGCTTCTTACCAATAACCCGCAAAAAATTGTGGGATTGGAAGGGTATGGCTTAAGAATTGTGGAAAGGGTTCCCATAGAAGTCCCTCTCCGGGATGCCAACCGCAGGTACCTGGAAACCAAGAAGAAGAAACTGGGACATATATTGAAACTGGATTAATAGGCGCCAGGTCGCTTATCTATATAAGGGGGTGTGTAAGATGAAAGAAGTAAAAGGTTCCTTGATTAGCAAGGGTAAGAGGTACGGCATTGTAATTTCGCGCTTTAATGAATTTATCTCTTCCCGGCTCCTCTCTGGTGCAGTAGATACGTTACTCCGGCATGGTGCAAAAGAAGAAGAGATTGAGGTGTACTGGATTCCCGGGTCTTTTGAAGTGCCCATGGCAGCCAGTAAAGTGGCTCAAAAAAAGGATATAGACGGAGTAATTTGCCTGGGAACACTCATACGGGGGGATACTCCCCACTTTGATTATATTGCCAAGGAGGTTTCCAAAGGGATAGCAGAAGTTGCGCTTAAGAGTGGTAAACCGGTAATCTTTGGCATAATAACCGCGGATACGCTGGAACAGGCCATAGAGAGAGCAGGGACAAAAGCGGGGAATAAAGGCAGGGATGCTGCGCTGGCTGTAATTGAGATGGTAAATCTCCTGGAAAATATTGGCAAGAGTTAGGCAGTGTCGGTGGAAATTTCAGGGTGGCGATAAGATTCCCTAATCCTGGCCAGGCTGAGTGAGCCTTGTTGCCAGTGTGTTTACGTATTTACTCCAGAAAAATAAGGGGTGTCTCGTGGGTGTCCGTAGAAAAGCAAGAGAACTTGCCCTGGTAGTTCTCTATCAAATAGATTTGTTGTCTCGGGGAGAAGGGGAGAAATTGTGCGAAAAACTGGGGCGGGAACGTGACTACCCGCTCCCTGCCATTGAATTTGCCAGGGAAATTGTGCAGGGTGTCACCCTTAACCTTCCTTTCATAGATTCTCTTATAGAGAAATATTCAAAAAACTGGGATCTGCAGCGAATGAGTATAATAGATAGGAATATACTGCGTATAGCTGTCTTCGAATTGCTTTACCGGGAGGATATCCCTCCCAAGGTCTCCATAGACGAGGCGATAGAATTGAGTAAAACGTTCAGCGAGGGGGGGAAGAGCAAGGATTTTGTCAATGGAGTGCTGGATGGAATTTATCGAGAAGTAGTGGGAAGTGAGTAAATTTAGACTATAGACTGGGGAAGTGGTGAACAGTAAAACGTAAGGCGTAAGGCGTGAGTAGTAGATAGGTAGCGAGTAGTGAGTAGCAAGTAGCGAGGGGAAGGGGTAGTGAGAAGTGAACAGTGAATAGCCTGCTCGCCCTCTCCCGGCATACGTCGGGATCAGGAGCAGGCGGGTATGTCGGGACAACCGGTTGACGAGTTAGAATATTCACTCTGAACTCCGCCTGGTGCAGGGGAGCAGGGAGGAGTAGGGAAGAAATATTAGGTAGATGAAGAAGATGGAGAACAAAGATATTCTTACTCCCATGCTTAAGCAGTATCTCTCTCTCAAAGAGAAGCATAGAGATAAGATACTCCTTTTTCGGCTGGGGGATTTTTACGAGACGTTTTTTGAAGATGCCAAGATTACCTCTCGTCTCCTGGGAATAGTGCTTACCTCCCGTCCGGCAAGTAAGGGCAAAAGAATCCCCATGGCAGGAATACCTTACCATGCGCTGGATAGTTACCTCTCGAAATTCTTGAAAAAAGGATACAAAGTAGCAATTTGTGAGCAGGTAGAAGATCCCAAGCTGACCAAAGGACTGGTAAAACGCGAGGTAGTTAGAATCATTACCCCCGGTACCGTGCTGGAAGAGAACATACTGGAGGAGAAGAGTAATAATTATTTAGTTTCCCTTTTGCCGGGAGAGCAGGTATGGGGGATGGCATGGGTGGATGTTTCCACGGGGGAAGCCTGGGTATGGGAGGAAGAAAAGGAGAAAATCTATTCCCAGGTAGAAAGATTGTCTCCCAGCGAAATAATCCTGCCGGAATCGCACTCGTCCCTCAAGTTCAATTCTTTGTCTATTTCTTATTATCCTGACTGGGGATATTCCCTGTCCCAGGCAAAGGAGATTATATTAAGGCATTTCCAGGTAACCCATTTAGACGGTCTGGGACTTACCCCTTTCCCCCTTTCTACCGGGGCAGCCGGTGCACTCCTGGCCTACCTGGAGGATCTGGAAGGGGAAATACCGGGAAGTCTGCGTGAAATAAAAGTATTTCAGGATAGTGAATACCTTCTGCTTGATGCTTACACAGTAAGAAACCTGGAACTTTTAAAGAATGTGCAGGGTGAGGAAGGAAAAGAAACACTTCTGGGAATTCTGGATGAAACGAGGACTCCCATGGGAGCACGGCTTTTACGTAGGTGGATTCTGCATCCTTTAAAAAGCCCTGAGTCTATCCAGGAAAGATTAAAAGCCATCCAGGAATTGATAGAAAAATCGCTTAAGCTCAATTCTCTGCGGGAAGTTCTTAACCGAATTTACGATCTGGAGAGGATAATGAGCCGACTGGAAAGGGGGGTAGCCCGGGGGAAGGATTTGGTCTCTTTGCGGGAAACACTGGGTAATCTTCCCGCCTTAAAAAAAGAGATGGAAGAGTTCTCTGCTCCTTTGCTGGTAAGAATACGCCAGAGAATCAATCCGCTGGAAAGTTTAAGAGATCTCCTGGATAGAAGTATTGTGGATAATCCGCCTTTTACCCTTAAAGAGGGTGGGCTGATAAAAGATGGGTTTTCCCGTGAGCTGGATGAATTAAAGAAAATTACCCGGGGCGGTAAGGAATGGATAGCTCGCCTCCAGCAGGAGGAAATAGAAAAGACAGGCATCAAGTCTCTTAAGGTAAGATACAACAAGGTATTTGGCTACTATATTGAGATTACCAAATCCAATCTCCACCTGGTGCCTTCCCACTATATACGAAAGCAAACCCTGGTCAATGCAGAAAGGTTTATTACCCCTGAGCTAAAGGAAAAGGAGTCCACTATTCTTCATGCGGAAGAGAGAATAAAGGAAATGGAATACGAAATATTCCTGAAAATAAGAGAGGAAACTCTTCAGTATCTCAAGGATATCCAGGAAACGGCTTCTGCAGTATCTGAATTAGATGTGCTCTCTTCCCTATCCTCTGTGGCCAATAAATACAATTACACCCGGCCAGAGGTAAATGAAGGGGAAGGTATTATCATAGAAGAAGGAAGACACCCTGTACTGGAAAGAATCCTGGAAGAGCCGTTTGTGCCCAATGATACTACAATGGATGGGGATTCTCGCATCCTGATAATTACCGGGCCTAACATGGCGGGTAAATCCACTTACATAAGGCAGGTAGCGCTTATCCTGATAATGGCTCAGATGGGTAGCTACGTACCTGCCAAAAAGGCTGTTGTGGGAGTAGCTGACCGGGTTTTTACCAGGATTGGAGCTGCCGATGAATTGACCCGCGCCAGAAGTACTTTCATGGTAGAAATGAACGAAGTGGCGAACATTTTAAGAAATGCTACGGCAAAAAGCCTTATAATCCTGGATGAAGTGGGAAGGGGGACTTCAACCTTCGATGGTATAAGTATTGCCTGGGCAGTAGCAGAATTTATCCACGAGAAAATTGGAGCACGCACTTTGTTTGCTACTCACTACCATGAGATAACCGAGCTGGAAGAGAACTTTCCAAAAGTAAAAAATCTTCATATAGCCGTTAAAGAGTGGGGCGGTAAGGTCATCTTTATGAGAAAAATAATGTCAGGTGCCACGGATAAGAGTTACGGGATTCATGTGGCACAACTGGCCGGTTTGCCCCGGGAAGTTATCAGGAGAGCCGGGGAAGTGCTGGAAGAAATGGAAAAAAGGCATCCCCAGGTGCGGAAGAAGAAGAAAAGAGAAGTAAGTAACCAGCTTACCTTCTTTACTCCCCGTTCTCATCCCATCATCCAGGAGTTAAAGAACCTGGATTTAAATACTTTAACTCCTCTGAAAGCTTTTGATACACTGAGGGAACTGGTAGAGAAGGTACGAGGTGAGCAGGATGGGAAGACGTTAGACTATAGACCGTAGACTTTAGACGAGGAAAGTAGTTAGTAGTGAGTAGTGAGAGAAGGGGTAATGAGTAGTGAACATAGAAACAGATAACAAACTAAATCAGCGAACTGTAACCGCCGCCTGTGGCGCTGGCCCCAGTCGCTGATTTCTGGGGGTATAAAATGAAAAGCACAAAAAAAGATACAAAAGACTGGTTCAAAGAATGGGCAAATGAATACGATGATACTCTTGGCAAAATTAATAGACATCATCATCTACTAAACCTTGTTGTCAAATTATCCAATGTCAAAAAGGATCAAAAGGTGCTTGATGTTGGCTGTGGTACAGGTCTTTTATCTTTAAAATTCCTGGAAAAAGCAGACTGTTTTGTTACGGGGATAGACAGTTCATCGGAAATGCTTTCAATATTCGATAAAAAAATCAGAAAACTATCTCTATCTGACAGGGTTACTTATAAACTTGAAGATGCAGCGGTCCTTGATTTCAAAAGTAATTCATTTGATATAGTTGCTTCGACTGTTACCCTGCATCATCTGAAGAATAAATATCCTACAATAAAAAAAATTCATAGTATCTTGAAGCCGGGAGGAAGGTTTGTTCTAGGGGATATTGATATGGATACTACCGGAAAGGTTACAGATCCAAAGCGTTTGTTAAGAATGCTTGAATGGTTAAAAGAAGAATTTATTCTTGCCTTAACTGAAGGTGGAGTAGAAGCATTCAGTCGGATGTATGATAATGGTAAAAAGCATATTTTAAATGATGGAGAGTATTGTATCAGTTTTAAACAGTGGAAAGAATTATGTAAAAGAGCTAAATTCAGTAAAGTCACAGTTAAGTCTTTACCTGGCTTTAAATGGTTTAAAGTACTGGTTGCCATTAAATAAAATATATTTTGTAAGGAAGCCAGGGTGCAGCCCTTGACATGGCTCTCCTGAATACCCGCTTTCGCCCTACTATAAATCCCAAAACCCCAAAAAATTATAACTATGTTTTTTCTCTCGGCAATTTAATATTGAATGCCTTAAATATCTCTCTCGCGCGTTTTGCTAATTCAGTTAATATATTTAACCCATTTTTATGCTGTATCATTTTCAATTTCTTTAATTCGTAAATGATTTCTCTTTTGGTATATCCATTTAATATTTCTTCAGATTTTATCTTCTGCTGTATATAGGAAAGCAAAATCAACGATAAATAGGGGGCAAGTCCCATTTTTCCACAGGAATTTTAAGACATTACCTTCTGCAAGCACAGGGTTATCCCTGTGGCATAATGGACTTTCATAACAGGGATGTTGATTATTTTATCAGCCTCAAGAGCATCCCTGGCAATCG
>JAADFP010000021.1 GCA_013152825.1 Caldisericota bacterium
CCGGTCTCTTGTATAAAGGCTTCATCTCCATCACTTCCCTGTATTAAATTTCCCCTGCCCCTGTCCATACGGCAGTGGGATACACTCTAAATAACAAACCCAAAACTTTCTACCCAGAAACCAGGATACTAGGATACCAGGAAACTGATTCACTTACTCACCTGCTTACTATTACTCCAGCCTCTTCATAATCTCTTCCCTCTCTGGCAAGGCTCCCCCCATTCTACCGTAAAACTCCACTTTATCCTTATCGTCCACCGCAAGCAAAACATCTTCCAGCATCTGGCCACTGCTCATCTCTACCACCAGGATTTTTTTGCATCTTTCCCCTATTTTTCTTAAAGCCTGGTAAGGAAAAGGGAAAAGAGTAATAGGCCGAAAAATACCCCATTTCTTTCCCTTTCTCCTGCCCATCCTCACCACTTCCTTGCATATACGAGAAGAAGTGCCATAAGCAACCAGGACTTTTTCTGCATCTTCAACCTCGTTTTCCTCCCACAAAATTTTTTCTTCCATCTGGCGAAACTTCTCCTGCAGGTGCAGGTTAAATCTCTCCAGATCTTCTGTGGGTAGATAAAGGCTCTTTAGTAAACGCGGTTCCCTTGCCTTTGCCCCGTTAAGTATCCAATCCTGGTTTTGAGGAGAAAATTCGGCTTTTTTTATCTCCAGGGGCTCCATTATCTGCCCCAGGTACCCATCAGCCAGAACCATCACCGGGTTACGATACTTCTGAGAAAGGCGAAAAGATTCGAAAAGATTCCTGGGTAAGATTAAACATTTCTTGCACATTAGCAGGGGCAAAAACCATCAGGTGGCAGTCTCCGTGTCCCCCTCCCTTTGTCGCCTGGGAATAATCTCCCTGACTGCCCGCGATATTCCCCAGCCCAGGACCTCCCCGCATAACATTGACAATCACTACCGGCACTTCCATGCCTACCATATAGGAAATTGCTTCCTGCATAAGGCTAATCCCGGGCGAGGAAGACGTAGTCATGGCCAGAGCACCTGCCGAAGAGGCTCCCATTATCATATTTATGGCTGCCAGCTCACTCTCTGCCTGGACAAATACTCCTCCTACTTCTGGAAGTCTCCTGGCCATGTAAGCAGTTAATTCATTCTGTGGAGTAATAGGGTACCCCGCGTAAAAACGACAGCCTGCCAGGACAGCTCCCTCTCCCACTGCTTCATTTCCACTCAGAAGAACTCTACGGGAGGGCATAGATACTTACTCCTTTCTGGTCATATAGCTTTTTGCAGGAAGCAAGAAAGCTCTGAAACTTTTCCAGGTCTTTCTCTTTCCAGGCAAAGGGGCGGTAACTCTCTTCTACCCGTTTAAACTCCGAGCGGTTAAACAAAATATGGGTAACTCCCCATTCCTTCAGCTTACTTTTTACCTCCTTCGTATTAGCAGACTCCCTGATTAGATCGGCAAAGGGGTTCTTATCCAGGGGGCTGAAGGAGATGTAGGGCAAATCACAGTAATAGGTCTGATTATCCGCCACAAAGAGAATACGGGAATTCGCCGGAAGATTTTTGTTTATAAATTCATTTGCCGGATAGAAATAGAGCTTCTCTCTTAAATACTCATCTCTGTTAGTAAGACGCAGAGAAACCTTTCCGAAATCGTAGTAATTAAAATAAACCATGTCTTTAAACCAGTTCAAGCTAAGAGAAAATATTACTACACTTTGCAGAAAAATTAAAGTAAGGCGAGTGAATTTTATCCTGTTCAATAAAATTCCCAGGAGCAGTGCAAGAAAGGGAAAGAGAGGGAAGGCAAAGCGTGTTCCCCGGTAAGTAAAAAAGTAAAGTATTAAAAGTAAATAGAGGCAGTAAAGGGAAACAAACTTGTATTTCTTAGCCAGGGGAAAGAAGAGCAGGGGAATAAGAAGCAGGAAATGAAATCCAAAACGAGCATCCCATAGCAGGCGGTAGGTATAACTCAAAAATCCCGCCAGGGAAGCAGAGGAAGCACGGTGAGCAGAGAGGAATTTCTGGTAAAGAAGGAGAGAGAAATTCTTCCCGCCCAGGAGGGGATAAAAGAGAGGGAAGAGCGGGTTTCCAGTAAAATATATGTTTTTTATCATCCAGGGAGCGAAGGTAAGCAAAGAGACAAACAGATAGATAAGCGCAGCCTTCCACCCTTTCTCCTCGTTATTGAAAAACAGTATATACAAAAATAGAAAAGGCAGGGTAAAAAGGATGCCGGTATACTTTGTCCCCATGGCCAGCCCGGAGAATACCCCGGATAGAATCACTCCCTGCCTATTAGAGAAAGTGGAGAGTGCATAGAAGGAGAGGAAAACGAATAATGCAAGTGCCAGGTCATTGTAGGCAAGAGTGGACAGCTGGAGAAAAAGGGGAATAGAGAAGTAAAGAAGAGCCGCCCACAATCCTCCCTTTTTTCCTCCCTCCCGCCTAGCCCAGGAATATACAGCCATCCCCAGTACCACCCCCATCAAAAGATGTAAACCTTTCACTATGTAGTCATCAAAAATTCTCAGGGCCAGCAGGTAGAGCATCTCCATGTTAAAGGGGAAATCAGAGTAAAGGTGATAGGGAAGATAGGTAACTTTACCCTGCATAATATAAAACTTGGGGACAGCGAGATGATAGGCCAGGGCATCGTAGCTCAGGGGAGGAGTAAAAATCCCCAGGAAGGCAAGATAGAGAAAAGGAGAAAGAACGAGAAGAGGAGGATAAAAATGGAAGTCTTTTCTATTTTTCACCAAAAGAAACAGGCCGTAAATAGAGAAAGGAATAAGAAATAAAAGATAGACTTCCTTTCTTATTACTCCCAGAAGCCCCAGTAAGAGAACAAAAATAGCCCAGGCACCCGCTCCCAGGGAAAAGGAGATAATGATTTCTTCCAGAAAAGCAGGGAATTTGCTCTGTTTTAAAATCAGCCTTCCTGTGCCATAAAAAGCAAGAAAGAGGAAAAATAGTATAAAAAGATGCGAGAGCTGGTAGTAAAAAAGATAGAAAAGAAAAAACTCCTGGCTTATCTGGTTTCTCAGGATAAAAGTAAATAAGAGCAGAAAAAGCAAAAAAACTAAAGGCAGCTTGAGTTCCCTATTATCTTTCACTGTAACATTTTACCAGAAAAACAGGCCCTTTGAGTAACAGATAGCAGGAAAGAGGATTTAATTCTTGAATCTGGTAAATATGCATCTTCGTAAGCAGGGTTAGCCGATATTATCCTTTCCCCTCCACACTTTTCTTCAAAGCAATTGGCCTTCCCCTGCTCTATCCAGATTCTATTTTATCCTTTATTGTGTTAGAATTCTCCCAGAGGTGGAAGACATGAGAAAGGTTATGATAGAAGTTGATAAAAAACAGATAGAGGCAGCTATAGAACAACTGGATATCACTGACAAACTCGCGCTCTTTAAAAAATTAGAAAGGCAAACAAGGAAAGAGCGATGGGATGCACTTACTTTAAAAATCAGGAAGCGATTTAAAGAAAACCCTATTTCGGAAGAAGAAATTACCCGTATATGCGAAGAAGTGAGACAGCGAATATATGAGGAAAGTACCAAAGGTAGTAGTTGATACCAATATATTTGTCAGCGCACTTCTTGGAAGTAAACCCTCACGGTTGATATTAGAGGCTTTTGTTACCGGAAGAGTTGACCTGGTAATCTCAGAGGCTCTTTTTAGAGAACTCATGGAAGTTGTGGGGGAAGATAGACTTGCCGATTTCATAAAAAAAGAGGAATGTGAGGAATTAGCAGAACTGCTAAAAACTGATGCGGTGTGGATTAAATCAGAAGAAAAAATTTCTGCCTGCCGCGACCCAAAAGATAATATAGTGCTTGAATCTGCGGTGGCAGGAAAGGTGAATTTTATTGTCACCGGTGATAATGATTTGCTTGTACTTTCCCCATTTCGCAATATTCCCATTGTAACACCAGCTAAATTTTTGAAGCTTCTTTGATTTCCCCATAACTCACCAGAAGGGTTACTTTATCCACCAGTGTCCTGTCAAACGCAACATCCTTTTCACAGGAGATGACTTATTGTCACCTACTAAAATCCCTGCCCTTTTGGGAAATGAAGCATCACCCAAACCCCTGGCCCGTGTAGGCAATTAAATCAGTCATACTTTCTCTTGCTACCTTAGTCGCTTTCCTGCTATCACGATAATGAAGAGATTAACCAGTGATAAAATCTCCCTATTATTCTTCACACCTGAATAGACCTGAACATAAGTTTAACAGGCGAAAGTGTTAAAATAGAAGATAAGTTATGCCTTTTCTTCATCCTTTGTATCTCCTGGGGCTGGTTTCCATTATTTCGCCCCTGCTTATCCATTTCCTTGCCCGCAGAAGGGCCCGGGTAATACCCTTTTCTTCCTTAAGATTTCTCATGCCCTCTTCTACACGGAGAACTTTCTTTCTGAGGCTCAAGGAACTATTACTTCTGCTCCTGCGCATACTTGCCCTGCTTCTCTTAACCCTGGGCATAGCCCAACCGGTGAGCAAATCTCTTTCTTCAAATATTCGTTCTATGCTCATACTGGATAATTCCTACTCCATGCAGGCCAGGGCAGGAGAACCCTGGAAAAAAGCCAGGGAAAAAGTGAAAGAATACTTAGGGAAAGGGGGAAGCTACTTCCTCTTAACCGGATACGGAGAGAAGATTTACCAGAAGGATATAGAAAACACTCTCTCTTCCCTGCCTGTTCTTCACTCTCCCCTACCGCTAAACCAGCTTCTCAATAAATCAACAGAATTCCTGGGCAAATTCCCCCGGGGAAAAAAACGGATAATCATTATTTCCGACATGCAAAAAATAAATTTCTCCGGGGTAAAGAGCTCCTATCCCCTTCCCATTCTCTTGGAAGGAGTAGACAGCAAAGAAGAAGAGAATGTAAGTATAGAAAATGCCGAGTTAAGCATCCAGGGGACCAGGGTTACTTTTGAGCTAACCTTACATAATTACTCTTCCCAAGTTAAAGAGGGGAAAATACAGTTGCATATAGGGGGGGAACTTCTCCGGGAAGAAAGTGTCCAGATACCTCCCGAATCTACTCTCCCCCTGCGCTTTTCCGCCAACCTGGCTCCTGGAAGCTATGAAGGGATAATAAAACTGGTAACAGAAGATGATTTAAAAGAAGACAACCTCTGGTTTCTATCCTTTTCCACCTTTTCCCCGGTTAAGATACTCTGCCTGAACGGACGCCCTTCTCCGGTAAAGTACATGGATAGCGCCTACTACCTTTCCCTGGCCCTCAACCCCGCAAAAGATAAAAACTTTTACCTTCAGCCAGAGGTGGCAGACAAAATCCCTGCGAATCTCTCCCCTTACCCCGTGGTTTTTCTCCTGGAGTGGCAAAAGTTTACTACCCGGGAAGCGGATATACTCACAGATTATGTAAACAGGGGAGGAATACTCTGGGTGGTCATGGGTAAGAATGTATCTCTTCCCGACTACAACTCATCCCTTTCTTCTCTCTTACCCGCAGACCTGATTTCGCATAGGGAAGGCACCTATTACCTGAAAGACACCCCTGCCTTCCCCCTCCTAAAAGAGTTAAAAGAAAGAGTCACCTTTCGCGAGATAACCTCTGTAAAAGCGAAAAAGGGTACACGTATCCTTCTCTACTTCTCCGGGGGATATCCCGCACTCATAGAAAATAGACTGGGTAAGGGCAGGGTTTACCTCTTCACTTCCTCTCTTTCCCTCTCCACTGCCGACTTTCCCCTGACTCCCTACTACCTGCCCTTTATCTATACCTCTCTTACCCGGGTACTTTCTCCTGCTCACTCTCTCAAGCCAATTTTTACCCACAGCCGGGTGATGCTGCCTCCTGCTAAAAAGATGCTTACCCTCATAGATCCGCGGGGCAAGACAATAAAGGCAAAAGGCTACTTTACCCCTCTTATCCCGGGGATTTACCGCCTAAAAGGGACAAAAGAAACATTCGCAGTAAACTCTAACCGGGCAGAATCCGATCTCAGGAAAATAAGCAAGGAAGAGGCAAAAAAAGAGATGGGCAATAGTGTTATATGGAGAGATGAAAAGAAAAAAGAAGCTCTGCAACCAGAAGGCTGGGGAAACCTTTTGCTCTTGATAGGACTCTTTATCCTGGGGATGGAAAGTATTCTGGCCAATTCCTTTTTACCCTCGGAGAAAGCAAAAAGACAAATTTTTCTGAGAGGAGGGAAGAAATGAGAGGGTATAAAATCATAATCTACGGTATAATTATGGCAGGCTGGCTATTCACCCTTAGTGGTTGTGCCACTATGCCCAGAGGTAGAATAGAGGTGAAGGGAGAAATAGGAAGGAGCTACCAGGTAGGCGTGGAAGTGGAAACCAAAATACCGGGTAGCGAGAAAAAATAAAATAACCTATGGAATGGAATCTTACCGTAACCGGGAATACCCCTCTTAACTCCTCCCACTTTCTCCTGGAGATAGAAATTCCCTCCTCATTCCCCCCTCCCCGTCCCGGACAGTTTATTCATATTAAAACAGGAGAGCCACCTGGTTTCCTCCTGCGCCGTCCTTTCTCCATTTTCTCCTATCAAAGCGAAAAGAGGAAAATCGAAGTATTTTACAGAATAGTGGGCAGAGGAACCAAAGTCCTCTCAGAAAAAAAGAAAGGCGAGCAAATTAACCTGCTGGGCCCCCTGGGAAACTATTTTAGCTGGGACAATAAAACCGTACCCCTGCTTGTAGGAGGAGGAAGAGGCATAGCGCCTCTCCACTTCCTATACCAGGAAATGAAAAGCAATGGCATAGAACCCTATGTTTTATTCGGTTTTAAAAATGAAGAGGATACAGTCTTCAGGGAGAAATTCTTTCCGGAAAGATTCTTCCTATGCACAGAAGATGGCAGTGCAGGAGAGAAGGGTAAAGTAACCGATATTCTTAAAAAACACCTCCCTTATCTCCAGGAGAAAATAAATAAAATATTCTCCTGCGGGGCCAAAGAGATGCTAAAAGAAATATATCTAATGGCAAAGGAGAAAAAGATTGCCTGCGAGGTCTCTTTCGAGCAATTCATGGGATGCGGAATAGGAATTTGCCAGGGGTGCGTGGTAAAAACCAAACAGGGATATAGGAGAATCTGCCGGGAAGGCCCGGTATTTAATGCCGATGAGATAGCATGGGAATAAACTTAACAATAAACTTTTTAGGCAAGGAGTTAGCCACTCCTGTAATACTGGCCTCCGGAGTATCTGGCTATTCTGATGAACTTATGTCCTTCCTTGACCCTGCCTCGGTAGGGGCTGTAACCACAAAAACCATCACCCTGCAACCCCGGGAAGGGAATCCCCCTCCCAGAATAATCGAGGTACCCGGCGGGATTATAAACTCCATCGGGCTGGCAAATATGGGCATTGAAGCCTTTTTAAAAGATAAACTCTCTTCTCTTCTTAAACTTCCCATGAAAAAGATAGTAAGCATAGGAGGAACCCGAGAAGAAGAATTCCCCCTGCTGGCTGAGAAATTATCTAACTCCAGGATAGACTTTTTAGAATTGAACCTTTCCTGTCCCAACATTGCGAAGAAAAGACTCTTCGCTCAGGAACCAGAAACATGCTTAAGAATAATAAAAAACACCAAAAAGGCTTCCCCCCTCCCAGTAATAGCAAAGCTTTCTCCCCAGGTAACAGACATAAAAGATATAGCTCTGGCCTGCGTAGAAGGGGGAGCAGATGCTCTGAATCTTATAAACAGCTTACCTGTTCTATGCTTCTATGCACCGGGGGAAAAACTCCGGGGAGGATTATCCGGGCCATCGTTAAAACCCCTATCCTTGCGGCTCATTGAAGAAACCAGGAAAGTTACCACCCTTCCCATCATAGGTACGGGCGGAGTCTATTCCGGGAAAGATATTATTGATTATTTCTCAGCAGGGGCAAATTGTGTGAGCCTGGGGAGTGTACTGCTTCTTGAGCCCTCCGCACCGGTAAGAATAGCAAGAGAGCTAAAAGATATACTTGCTTCTTTCGGCTACGATTCCCTGTCCCGCTTTTCCAGTTCCACAGGCTTATAATCTAACTGAGGAAATGGGTTAACCACGCTGGAGGCAACATTCTTCACGTGTGCACTTATTCGCTTCAAGTAGCGCACTAAAAGCACATAAATAATAGCAAGATGCGTAGAAAGTGAACTATCTGCTATTATCTTTTCCATCAATAATTCGCACTCCCTGGCAATGGCGGCATGCGTCTCCATTACTGCTTTCCCTTTTTCCTTGTCTCCCTGCCTCAGGGCCTCCTCGGTTAACTCAAATCCTTTTTTTACCTTCTTTTCTATCTTGCGAATATTCTCTATATACTCCCCGCTTAATGGTTCAGGGTACCTATGGGCTAATTCAATAACATTCTTGGAGTAATCACCTATTCTCTCTATGTCCTTTATCAAACTAATAAGGGTAAGTGCAGGATTTATATCCTGGGAGGGGTTAATGCTCAAATGCTCCAGTATCTTTCTGCGAATATCAATTTCCAGAGCATTTAGCTCCTGGTCCTTCTTGTAAATATCTTCCTTCTCTTTCTCCTTCTCTATTAACACCCTTAAAGCATAATCAAACATCTGATAAGCCTGGGAGAACATTTCTTCTGCCTTTTCATACGCAACACTCAAAAGATCCGAAGTCTTCCATAACTCTATCAACCTCCGAAACATTTTTTATCACCTCCTAAAGAATAATATTATCAAACCAGGAAGAAAGAAGAAAATACCCAGGATATACACCAGAGCCACCCACCTCTTTCTCCCCACCGCTTCTCCCAGTTTGTAAGCCAATCCTATGGGAACCTTTCTCATCGGGTACCAGATAAGAATTCCCAGGATATTAAAAGCAAGATGGGAAAAAGCAACCTGAATCGAAGTAAAATCCCCGGTTACCAGAGAAGCTAAAATTGCCGTCAAAGTGGTCCCTACATTAGCTCCCAGAGTATAGGGGAATATTTTTTCCACGTTTAAAAGCCCCGCCCCTATCAAAGGCACCACCAGAGAGGTAGCCACAGAAGAGGATTGAATAAAAGCAGTTATGGCAAAACCAAGAAGCCCTATCACCAGAGGATTGACAAAAAGATAGCGGTCCAGGAGAAGTTCCAACTTCTTCCCGGAAACTCTCCTGATTATTTTGACCAGGAAAATCAGGGAGGTAATCACCAGCACAAAGGCCAGAATTATCCCCAGTACAAAATGGCTCCGTACTAAAAAGAGAAAAAACTTCACCGCAGGGGCAACTGCAAGCTTCAAGGGTGAAGTAAAAGTAAACCCTCCCAGATGCTGGAAGGAAAGCGTTAAATAATAAGATGCCTTGGTCAGAATATGAAACTTAATCTGTAAAGGGAAAATGACAATAACGGTGAGAAAATTAAATATATCATGCACAATTGCTCCGGAAAATGCTCTCTTGAACTCCTCCCGCCACCTGAGATGTGCCAGAGAAACCAGAATATTGGTAATAGTCGTACCAATATTGGCACCCATGATAATAGGGATAGCATGGGAAAGAGGAAGCATTCCGGAAGCTACGAAACCCACCACCAGGGAAGTGGTAGCCGAAGACGATTGAATAACCGCAGTAGAAACAATACCGATAAAAAGCCCAGCCCTACAAGCGGATTAGCCGTGGTCTGAATAAGCGACTCGGCAAATCCCTTCCCCAGGCCCTTGAGAGAAACCCCGAGCAACTTTATCCCAACCAGGAACAGGTAGAGATAAAGCAAAGCAAGAAAAGTCTGTAGGATAACCTCTGATTTTCTGGTTTCTTCCATTTATTTAAGAAATTGTAGTGATTATACCTGAAAATTATTTATAGGGGAAGGATTTATTCCTCTCCACAGCAGCAGCTCCCTAGCCTAACTGCGTAAATCGGTTGCGGTTGGGTAGCGCGAAACGAATACCGTGAGCCGTTTATCGCCTCTCCACCTGTATCCCCCCTGTTTCTTCTTCCTCCACCTATTCCCTCCTTCGTCATTCCTGCCTCCCGTTGTCATTCCTGCGGAAGCAGGAATCTATATAGCCTGCCAAGATATGCACATGCGCTCCTCTGGATACCCGCTTTCGCGGGTATGACAAGCAGTGCTGGTGTCGGAATAAACCCTAAACAACAAACCCAAAACTCTCTACCAGGAATACCAGGAAACTTACTCACTTACTCACCTACTCACTTATTCACTACTTACTGTTCACTGCTTACTATCCCTTCCCTCGCTACTAACTACTATCTACTCGCTACGCTACTAACCATCCTCTCAGTTTAAGCTCTATCCTCAAAGTTTATAGCCTAAAACCCTCCTACCTTCCCGGCTAATCAGCCGGAATGACGCAGGGCTAAAAATAGGGTAAACAGGCTTATCCCCCAGAGATAAAATGAGAAATAGGAAAGTTTGCGAATGGAAATAACTTTCTTTAACAAAACCAGGGAGGCACAACCGGCGAGGAAAGCAAAAAGGAAGGCGGTTATCTCTTCCGGCCCTACCAGAAATTCGCGCACACTCCCGGTTTTAATCAAAGCCCCCAGGATAGCCGGGACAACCAGGAGAAAAGAAAAGCGAAAACTTTCTTTTCTTTTAATGCCCAGAGCAAGCCCTGTGGAAATAGTCACTCCTGAGCGAGAAATGCCAGGTAATAGGGCAAAAGCCTGGGCAATTCCTATAAGAAAGGCACGATGATACTGAAGGTATCTGATTTTACGGTAGGGGAACCTTTCTGCAAGAAACAGAATCACTCCAGTAAAGAAAAAGGCAAAAGCAAGAAAAAATGTATTTTGGAAAATTTCCTCGATCCTGTGTTCCCATATTCCTCCTACCACGGCTATGGGAAATGTACCCAGGACAATAAAGGCAAATAGCCTTCTTGCATTGTGGAGGGATTTATTTTTATAGAAAATTAAGGAAAGAACTATCTTCTTAATATCCTTGTAAAAATAAAGGAGAATGGCCAGCAGGCAGGGTTCCTGCATGGAGAAAAACTATGAAGGAGGCAGAGGTGGGGATTCTTATAAATTTTCCTATTAATACCAGATGACCCGAGGAGGAAATGGGTAAAAATTCCGTAACTCCCTGGATTACACCCAGGATTATCGCATTAACTATCCCCAAAATACCCCTCTAAGTCAACCTTCGGGTGTCCCCCACAAATGGCTCCTATTCTCACGGTATCCCCCAATCTTCTCGCCGGAAGATAGACCAGCCTATAGTCTAAACAACTTCTTTCCTATACTACCTCAAAAACAGGGGGGCTAAAACAAGTGAGACCACGGACATAAGTTTTATAAGGATATTTAGCGAAGGTCCCATGGTATCTTTCAAAGGATCGCCGAAAGTATCTCCAATTACTGCTGATTTATGCGCTTCACTTCCTTTCCCGCCCATGTTACCTGCTTCAATGAATTTCTTTGCATTATCCAGCGCAGCTCCACTATTCGCCATCTGAATCCCCAGCTGTAATCCCGTAACCAGTGCTCCCACCAGAAATCCTCCCAGAGCAAGGGGCCCTAACAAGAAACCTATAGCTACAGGGAAGATAACCGCCAGCACGCCTGGCAACATCATGCTTTGTAATGCCCCTTTCGCTGCTATATCAACACAACGGGTGGAATCAGCTTCCGCCTTTCCTTCCATAAGGCCGTCAATTTCCTTAAACTGCCTTCTTACCTCATCAATAATTTTATTTGCTACCTTCCCCACTCCCCCAGCCAGAAGGGAGGAGAACAAGAACGGCACCATCCCTCCGATGAGTAACCCGGCAATTAAACGAGGATCTGTAAGAAACAGTTGTATAGGCTGGGACGAGAAATATTTCAGTGTAGCAATATAGGCAGTTATCAAACCCAGCGCAGCAAAAGCTGCCGAGCCTATGGCAAAACCCTTTCCTATTGCTGCCGTGGTATTCCCCACTGCATCAAGTTCATCGGCTACTTTTCTTACTTCTTTACCCAGGCCAGCCATCTCGGCTATTCCCGCCGCATTATCGGCTACCGGGCCATAAGAATCTACCGCCAGCGTAATACCCAGGATAGAAAGCATCCCCAAGGCGCCCAGAGCTACTCCGTACATACCGGCCAGATGAAAACTCAACAGGGTTGCTCCAGCAATTACGATAGTAGGGATAAAGGTAGAAAGCATTCCCACAGAGACACCTCCCAGGATAGTTACTGCAGGGCCATGAGAAGCAGCCTCCGAGAGCCTTTTTACCGGTCCAAACTTATAGGAAGTAAAATATTCACTCACTCCACCGATTATCAACCCCGTCGCCAATCCAGAATCCAGCCACTACTGCCCAGAAAGGCCCCATCAAAGGATAAGCAACATAAGAAATACCGCTATTCTTAATAATGAAATATGCACCAGCCACCATGGTTACCGCTGCCGAATAAACGCCTGTATTCATGGCCTTTTGCGGATCCTTGAAAGGAATTATCCTGGTAATGAAAATACCCAGGAAAGATGAAATAAGGCCCCATCCGGCAATGGCAAAGGGGAGAAAAAGAATAGACTCATGAGCCTTCTTGGAAAGAAATATAGTATAGCCTATGGCAATAGAAGCAATTATGGACTCTACGTAAGATTCCAGGAGATCTGCTCCCATTCCCGCCGTATCTCCTACATTATCTCCCACATTATCCGCAATTACCGCAGGGTTTCGTGGGTCATCCTCAGGGATACCTGCCTCTACCTTCCCCACCAGGTCAGCTCCCATGTCAGCTCCTTTGGTGTAAATACCGCCTCCGGCTCGCGCAAATAGGGCCAGCAACGAGGCTCCCATGGCATAACCATTAACAGCAAGTGGATCCCCTTTAAAGGTACGATAAACAAATATCAAACCTAAAAGAGCAATCCCCACGATAGAGAGCCCGGTTATCACACCAGCCGAAAAAGAAATCCGCAAGGCAGGAAGTATCCCTTTTCTGGCTGCCTCAGTGGTGCGGGAATTAGATTTAGTGCCCACAGTCATGGCAATAAAACCGGCCAGACCAGAAGCAAAAGCACCTAATATAAAGGCAATAGCTGTTCTCCAGTTCACCTCCACCTTACTGCCCAGGCGAGGAGCAAGAGAAAATAATAGGGCAATAATCACTACCACCAGGGAAACCGCCAGATATTCTCTCTTAAGAAAAGCCCTGGCTCCCTGCTGTATCTTTAACGAAATCCCCTGCATTACCTCATTCCCAGGACTCTTTCTGAGAATATCCCAGCTAAGTCCAATTACTACCAATATAGCAAGTACAGCTGAGTAAAGAGAAAAGTTCAACATGTCAGAATCCTCCTGTTACTATAAAGACTCATAGCTTTTTCTATCCCCTCGTTTATCCAGACACCAATAGCCTTTTCGCATAATAAGAATACTTCATCCATTAGCTTTTTTTCCTCCGGGGTAAATCTCTCCAGCACATATTCCACTAAATCTTTGTTCTCCTCCCTGCCAATCCCTATCTTAAGCCGGGTAAATTCATGACTCCCCATATCCTCTATAATAGAGGCTACCCCTCTATGTCCTCCCGAAGTAGAAGCGTAAACCAATTTTATTTTCCCAAAAGGTATATCCGCATCATCATGCACTATTAGCAAAGAGTCCAGGGATAACCTAAAGCGATGCACTATCCCCTGCACCGCCTTGCCGCTTTCATTCATAAATACGGAAGGAAGACACAAATATACTGCCCGCCTCCCCAATTCTCCTTTGCCAAACCGATAGGTGCGGCCTCTTCTATCTGTACGTATATCCCACTTCCGGGAGAGCCACTTTACTAACTTTTTTCCCACATTGTGCCGCGTCTCTTCATACTTTTTCCCCGGATTACCCAGGCCTACTATACAACAGGGAGATCCCATACTTCACTCCGGGTAATTTATTCGGATTCCTCTCGTTTCTTCTCTTCTTTCTCTTCCCCTTCCTCTACCTCTTCTTCCTTCTCTCTGCCTGCCACTTCCACCTCTTCCGGCAACACAGGTTTAATCTCCTCTTCCATTACCCGGGGTGCCAGTACGGTAACAATAGTTTCCTCTGGGTGAGTAAGAATCTTGATATTTTCGGGAAGTCGTAAATCTTTTATATGAATCGAATTACCTATGGATAGTTCACTTACATCCACCTCTATATGTTCTGGAATATCCTGAATAAGAGCCTCTACCTCCACACTTCTATGAATCTCTTCCAGGACACCACCTTCCTTTACTCCCTTCGGTTCACCTACGAAAACAAAGGGTATTTCTATCACTATGGGTGTCTTGGTATCCACTCTCTGAAAATCCAGGTGGATTACCGTATCCTTCACTGGATCATATTGAGTATCCTTCAAGATAGAAAGATACTTCTTCTTCTTTCCTTTAAACTTAAGATCTACAACCACCTGCTCTCCGTGAATAAAATGGAGAAAATGCAGAAACTCATGGGCAAGAATCTTAAAAGGGACAGATTTTTTCCCCGCTCCGTAAAGGATACCCGGGATATAGCCCTCCCTTCTCAAACTTTTTGCCTTTGCCTCTCCTCTTTCTTCTACTTCAAGTTCCACCTTTTTCATTTTTTATCTCCTTTAAATCTTAAATAAACAACGAGCTTATTGAAGCCCCCTTATACACTCTGAGTATTGCTTCTCCCAGAAGAGAAGCCACCGAGAGAACAGTTATTTTTTTATACTCCTGCTCTTTCTTGGGAATACTATTGGTAACTACAACCTCCTCAAAAACAGAATTTTCCAGGTTTTCTACTGCCCTCCCGCTAAATACAGGATGCGTAGCACAGCAATAAACCGCCCTGGCTCCTTTTTCCTTTATAGTCTGTGCCGCCTGAATTATAGTCCCACCTGTGTCTATCATATCATCTATTATAAATACATTCCTGTCTTTTATTTCTCCCACAATATGCATAACCTGTGACACATTTGGTTCAGGTCTTCTCTTATCCACAATGGCCAGGGAAGCTTCCAGCCTTTTGGCAAAGGCCCTGGCTCTTTCCACCCCTCCTGGATCAGGAGCTACAATGGTAAGGTCCGAAAGATTCTTTTTCTTAATGTAATCGACAAGCAGTGGTGCAGCATAGAGATGATCCACCGGTATATCAAAAAAACCCTGTATCTGGCCAGCGTGTAAGTCCATCACCAGCACCCGGTCCGCCCCTGCCTGGGTAATAAGGTTCGCCACAAGCTTGGAGCTTATAGGCACCCGCGGTTGCACCTTTCTATCCTGGCGGGCATACCCATAGTAAGGAATTACCGCAGTTATCTTCCGCGCGGAGGCCCGTCTAAAGGCATCCAACAGGATAAGAAGCTCCATGAGATTATGGTTAACCGGAGGGCAGGTAGGCTGAATGAGAAAAATATCCTTTCCTCGCACACTTTCGTTAATCTTAACCTGCGTTTCCCCATCACTGAAGGTGCCCACGAACGCATCCCCCAGGGGTATATCTACATACCTGCTGATCTCTTCTGCAAGTTCCCTGTGTGCGTTTCCGGTAAAAATCTTGATGCCATCCTTATCCTTGTTCATAACTTAACCTCCGGGCTGAAATTTTATCACATATTTACTCCTTCTGTCTATAATATTGCACTATTTCCACTACTGATCTATGCTCAAGCTATATTTAGACCTTAGACCTGCGACTTTAGACCGATAAAAGTGAGTAAGTGAATAGGTGAATAAGTGAGTAGGGAAGATGCGAGATACAGGGCGTAGAAACAAAGGGCACAGAGGGATAGAGGGGGAAGAGAAGAAGGGAGGCTGGGTATCCTGGGGGGGTATCCTGACCTCCATGTGGTTTAGGTTTTGAGTTTATTATTTTGGGCTTTGGGTTTATTTAGAGTTTTAGGTTTTGTATTTAGGGTTTATTCCGTCACCAGCCCTGCTGGTCATACCCGCGAAAGCGGGGCAAGACCTTAGACCGTAGACTTTAGACTTTAGTAGTGAGTAGCGAGGGGAGGGGTAGTGAGTAGTAAATAGTAAACAGTAAGCAGTGAAAAGCAAGTCAGTTTCCTGGTATCTTAGTGTCCTGGTTTCCGGGTAGAAAGTTTTGGGTTTGTTGTTTAGGGTTTTAAATGAAGTGGATTCCTGCTTTCGCCCCAATGTAAATCGGGACAGGCAGAAATGACAAAGGCAGACAAACAGAGGTTAAAGCTATAATACGAACCACCAGGTTCTACCTGTCATACCCGCGAAAGCGGGTATCCACGCAAGACCTTAGACCTTAGACTTTAGACCTTAGGTTGGTTCAGGGATGAGTAGATGGAAGTAGTGAATAGCCTGGCAATTCTGGTTGTTTCCCCGCTTGCCCCCGATTTTGATAGATACAGAGAGAATTTATTTGGGGTTTATATTATAATGTAGGGGAAAAATACTATAAGAAGAGGAGGAGAAAGAAATGGCAGATAATCAGTGGATTAATGCTCTTTTTTCCCTGCAGGGGAAAGTGGCCGTAATTAACGGAGGAGCAGGCGTGTTAGGGTTATCCATTGCCCGGGGATTGGGCAGGGCAGGAGCGAAAATTGCTATCGGGGATATTGCGCCTACCTCAGAGGCAGTGGATTCCCTCAATCAAGCAGGAATCAAAGCAAAAGGATATTTTATGAATGCACTGGAAAAGGAAACGTTAAAAAAGGCATGTAATGAAATTATGCAGGACTTTGGCCAGGTGGATATCCTGCTCAATGCAGCAGGAGGAAACATTAAAGAGGCTACCACATCTCCAGAATTAACATTTTTTGATTTACCGCTTAACGCTCTGGAAAAGGTAGTAGCACTTAATCTCTTCGGCGGTGGCAATCCTTCCCTCGCAAGTTTTTGGAGAAGCAATGGTAAAAAACCAGGAAGGTGGCTCCATAATAAATATATCCTCCATGAATGCATTTCGCCCCCTTACACGCATACCCGGATATTCAGCAGCAAAGGCAGCAGTATCCAACTTTACCCAATGGCTGGCCGTGCACCTGGCCCAGGAGTACAACAGGAATCTAAGAGTCAATGCTGTCGCCCCAGGCTTTTTCCTCACTAAACAAAACCGTTACCTGCTTCTCGACGAAAAGGGAAAACTAACTCCCCGGGGAGAATCAATTATAAAACATACCCCCATGGAAAGATTCGGCGACCCCGAAGACCTCATTGGGGTTTGCATCTGGCTCGCCTCTGAAGCATCTCGTTTTGTTACCGGGACAATCATCCCCATAGATGGAGGATTTAATGCCTACTCCGGGGTATAGGAGGAAAGAGTTGACAGAAACCGGGCACGCAGGAAATAACATTGTAGCGATCTTTGTAACCGCCTCCAACCAAAAAGAAGCAGAAAAAATTGCCGACATTCTGCTAAACCAGAAGTTAGTGGCCTGTGCAAACATTATTCCGGGGATTTCTTCCTTTTTCTGGTGGGAAGGGAAGAAAGAATCTTCCACAGAAACACTGCTGATTCTAAAAAGTACGTTGACGCATCTGGAGGAAATTATAAACGCGGTAAAAAGAATCCATTCCTATACAGTACCCGAAGTAATAGCAATCCCGGTGATAGGCGGGAATGAGCATTACCTGAAATGGGTAAGGGAAATAGTGCTCCATGATTAATATCAACACAGGAGAAAACAACAAAACCAAAGTATAGGAGGTAAAAGAATGAATACCAGGGAAAGATTTTTAAGGGTTTTACATTACCAGCCAGTAGATGCCGTCCCTAACCTGGAATTCGGCTACTGGAAAGAAACTTTTTTAACCTGGCACAAACAGGGACTCCCGACCCATCTTACTACCTATAAGGAAGTAGAAATTTACCTGGGGATTTCCTACCGGGGCATGGTCCCCATTAACGTGGGGCTAGTTCCACCCTTTGAAACCCGGGTAATCCACGAAGATGAGAACCACAAATTGATAATAGATTCCCAGGGAGTTAAATGCGAGATAAAAAAGGACGGCACATCTTCCATTCCTCACTTCATAGAGTTTCCTTTAAAAGATAGAAAAAGCTGGGAAGAATTCAAGAAGAAATTGGATGCGAACGATCCATCGCGTTATCCCGAGGACTGGAATTTTCTTAAAGAAGAATGGAAAATCAGGGATTATCCGCTGGGAGTACACTGTGGCTCCCTTTTTGGGAGATTGAGGGACTGGATGGGTTTTGAAGGGATTTCCTACACCCTTTACGATGACAGGGAATGGATAGAGGAAATGATGGAATACCTTACAGAATTTCACCTCAAGTTAATTGAGCGCGCGGTGAAAGAAATAGATTTAGATTATGCTACTTTCTGGGAAGACATGGCTTTCCGCACTGCTCCCATGATTTCCCCAAAGTTCTTCGCGGAATTAATGGTACCCCGCTACAAAAGGATTACCGATTTCCTTAAAGAACACGGCATTGATATTGTACTGGTGGATTGTGATGGAGACATTAACGAACTGGTTCCTTTATGGCTGGAGGCAGGGGTAAACGTCATGTATCCCCTGGAGATACAGGGAGGAAGTGATCCAATTAAACTGAGAGAAAAATTCGGAAAGAATGTTCTTCTCATGGGCGGGGTAGACAAAATGGCCTTGATAAAGGGACGAGAGCATATCAAAAGAGAACTCCAGCGCTTAAAGCCCCTGGTGGAAGAGGGAGGATACATTCCGCACGTTGATCACAGGGTGCCACCTGATGTTAGCTACACGGATTACCTCTACTATCTGGAAGCAAAGAAAGACATCCTGGGTGTCGGGTAAATTGTATATCGGCTGCCCCGACAGGAGTCGGAATAAACTGTAAAAGAGTTGTGAGTCACCGGTCCTGAGTTGCCAGCTCCGCCTCATATATAATAGGGACTTCGGAACTAAGCTCTACATAAACACCAACGCTGGTGGGGTTCAGGGTGAAACTTCCTTCCCCAACTGCTATCTACTCGCTACCAACTACTACCCCCGTCTAAAGTCTATGGTCTAAGGTCTTGCGTGGATACCCGCTTTCGCGGGTATGACAGGCAAGCTGGTGCTTTGAATTATGGCTCCATCTTCTATTTTTGGGCTTTGTCATTCCTGCGGAAGCAGGAATCCACAGCCTCCACCGGGAAAATTACACCCCCACATTTTAAACCCAAAACCAATAACCAACTCTTCCCTCGCTACCCGCTACTATCTACTCGCTACTAACTACTCCTTCCAGTCTATAGTCTCAAGTCTACGGGCTAAAGTCTTCCCAAGGGGTTATCCGAAATTCGGGGAAATTATTCTCTGTCCTCTTGACAAGAAACAAAGGATATGCTATAAACCCTATAAGCTTTTGCAAAGAAAGGAGGTGAATAAACGATGAAATTGTTACGCAAGAAGTTTGGAGGGTTTACCCTCATTGAACTGTTAGTGGTTATAGCCATTATCGCTATTCTGGCTGCCATGCTCTTACCCGCTCTGGCAAGAGCAAGAGAACAGGCAAGAAGAGCGGTATGTACCTCTAACCTCAAGCAGGTAGGGTTAGCTCTCCTGTACTCCACAGATTGGGATGAGAAATTCCCGCCGGGAGTCGCTTTTGGACCGGGGCTCTATCCCACTTATGTGACGGATCCGGGGGTATATTGGTGTCCATCCGACTCTGATCCAAAACCCACGGATATTGATCAGAGTACGACTGCAGATGCCCACAGAAATACACCTTACACAGCATTCGTAAGTTACGAGTACGTAGGTTACGGAGGAGGAACAAACGTCAGCGAGGATTACAAAGTAAACGAACTCGATGCTGCCGACACTCCTCTTGCCTGGGATAACGGCTGTGACCAGGCAGCAGCCAACCATGGTACTGATGGCGGTAACGTCCTCTACCTGGACGGCCACGTGGAGTGGGTACCCAGACAGAGCTGGACCACTACAACCTATGTTAACGCAGGAGGAGCTACTCCGTCCTGGCCCACCACTACTCCGTAGTATTGAGCTGAGCTGATAAAAAACGAGGAGGGGGAAATCCCTCCTCGTTTTTTTATTGAAACCCAAAAAGAAGTAATTTATAAAAAATGATAAAATATAGCCATGACGCAATATGAAAAAGCAAAGAAAGGACTGGTTACTCCCGAAGTAGAAAAGGTAGCAGGGGAAGAGGAGATACCTCTGGATACTCTGAAAGGCTATACTCTTTCCGGAGAGGTAGTTATTCTCAATAACCGGCGGGGAGACTCCCTGGGTATTGGAAAGGGCCTAAGAGTCAAGGTAAATGCCAATCTGGGTACTTCCCCTGAAATATGCGACCTGGAGTGGGAGAAAAAGAGGCTTATCGCAGCGGTGGAAGCAGGAGCTGATACTATCATGGATTTAAGTACTGCCGGCGACCTGGATAAAACAAGAAAGATGTTTCTGGAAAATTGCTCCCTTCCCCTGGGAACAGTACCTGTTTATCAGGCAGCGGTAGAAAGCATACAGGAAGAAGGGAGCCTGGCAAAGATGAAGCCAGGGAAAATTTTTGAAGTAATAGAAAAGCACGCCAGAGATGGCGTTGATTTTATCACTGTACATTGCGGTATTAACCGCAAAATACTGGAAATGTTTAAAAACAATAAAAGATTGATGTATGTGGTAAGCCGGGGAGGAGCCTTTCATGTTACCTGGATGGTAGCCACAGGAAAAGAAAATCCGCTTTACGAAAATTTTGATGATTTGCTGGATATTGCCCGCCAGTATGATATAGTCCTTTCCCTGGGAGATGCCTTAAGGCCAGGAGCACTCAGGGATTCAACCGACGTCTTGCAAATACAGGAACTCCTTACCCATGGCGAACTGGTAGAAAGAGCCAGAGAAAAGGGCGTGCAGGTGATGGTAGAAGGACCGGGACATGTTCCTCTATCTCACGTGGAAGCAAATGTGACAATGGAAAAGAGAATATGCAAGGGTGCTCCTTTTTATGTTCTGGGGCCTCTGGTTACAGATGCCGCGCTGGGATACGACCATATTGCCTGTGCCATTGGTGGAGCCTTAGCCTGCTGGAAGGGGGCAGATTTTCTTTGCTACGTAACCCCGGGTGAACATATTCGGCTTCCCACGCCGGAGGATGTAAAGGAAGGGGTTATCGCCGCAAGAATTGCTGCTCATGCCGGGGATCTGGCCAGGGGAATGAAAAAAGCCTGGGCACTGGACAATGAAATTTCTGACAAAAGGAACAAGAGGGAATGGGAAAGCGAAATCGCTCTTTCCCTGTGCCCGGAAAAAGCCAGGGCAATGTGGGAAGAATCCCGGCCATTGAGACCGGGGATCTGCAGTATGTGTGGAGAATACTGCTCTCTGAAATTGGTCGAGGATTGGTTAAAGAACGAGAGCTGAAAAACCTAAGATGTTAAATAATTTCCATATACCTACCCGGATAATTACGGGCGTGGGAAGCATTTCCCAGGCAGGTAAAGAAGCAAGACGTTTTGGGGAAAAAGTCCTGGTGGTAGGAGGAAGAAAACATTTCCAGGAAAACTTAAAAGGGAAACTTACTGACATTTTATCCCGGGAAAGCTTAAAGATAACTTACTTCCCGGGCGTCCCCCCTGAACCCACCATAGAAACTGTGGAAGAAGGAAGGAAACTGGCCGAAGCAGAGAAAATAGAAGTAATTATAGGAATAGGGGGAGGCAGCGTGCTGGACTGCGCCAAGGCAATAAGCGGGGTTATGGGGAAGAAAGAGAATGTGGAAGAATATCTAAAAGGAAAATCTTTACCTCCACCTGCCAAACCTTTTATTGCTATTCCCACTACTTCAGGGACAGGTTCAGAAGTGACTAATAATGCAGTACTGAAAAATTTAGCAAAGCATTACAAGAAAAGCCTGCGTGCCCCCTTTCTAAATCCGCAGGTAGCCATTGTTGATCCTGCCCTCACGGTAACTCTTCCTCCCCAATTGACTGCTTATGCCGGAATAGATGCTCTTACCCAGCTTATTGAATCTTATGTCTCCCGGGAGGCAAACCCAGTAACCGATGCTCTCGTTCTTTACGGTATAGAAACTTCCGCTAACAGCCTGGAGCAAGCAGTAGAAAAAGGAGAAGATATAAATGCACGGGAAGATTTAAGTTATGCTTCCCTGCTCAGCGGCATGGCACTAACCAACGCAGGATTAGGGGCAGTGCATGGGCTGGCACATCCCATAGGAGCTTACTGGAATCTTCCTCACGGATTGGTATGTGCGGTTCTCCTGCCTCATGTAGTAAGGTATAATCTCTCTTATGTGCCGGAAAAGTACGCACGGGTCAGCAGGATTTTTACTGGTAAAGAGAACCCTAACCTTCTTCCTGATTTTCTGCTTCAATTAAACAGAAGACTGGGGATAAACCAGAGATTAAGAGACCTGGGAGTAGAAAAAGATAAGTTTTCCTGGATAGCAGAGAGCTCCTTCTCAGGCAGTATGCTTAAAAATCCGCGGCCTGCCACTGTAGAAGAGCTCGTGGAGGAAGTATTAAGTGAGGCATGGTAATGGTACAAGACATAAAGATTTTCCCCGATTATATTCTGCGGGAAAAAGCAAAGAAAGTGGAGGAATTTTCCGGGATAGAAAACCTGATAGAAGATATGTGGGAGACAATGTACACGTATAAAGGGGTTGGCCTGGCCGCTCCCCAGATCGGCATAGGGAAAAGGATTTTTGTTGCAGAGGCGGAGAAAAGGAAACTGGTAATGGTAAATCCTGTCATTATTCATAAAGAAGGCGAGGAACTCATGGAAGAGGGTTGTCTCAGCCTGCCTGAGGTTTACCTTCCCATTCCCCGCGCAATTTTTATTGAAGTAGAAGGTCTGAATGAAAAAGGGGAAAAGATCAAGGTAGAAGCAGAAGGCTTATTATCCCGGGTTATACAGCATGAGATTGACCATCTGGAAGGCATTTTAACCATTGATTACGCCAGGCCTTCTAAGAGGGTAAAGCTAGAAAAACTGTTGAAAGAATTAAACAGGAGGAGATGAGACCGTGAAAGTAAAGGTAAGGCTGAAACTGGAGGAAGAATCAAAGGGTGGTATTACCAGGGAACCCAGGCGGGTTTTCATCGGAGAAATTATTCCGTTCCCCGCAGAATTCCCCCCGGGCCTGCAGAAAGAATTTATTCATATCAGGGGTAAACACTTGCTTCTGGAGAGACACCAGGCAAATATAGAAACCCTGGAGGACCCTGTGCTCCAGGAATATCTCATTCCTATTCCCCGGATAGATTGGATTACCGTTTTGCCTGAGGACCTGGATCTAAGCAAATGCAAGTACCAGGTGATAGGAGGAAGATTGATTTGCAGTACCACAGGAAAAGCTGTATCCCTGAAAGAAACAGGAGAAACCTGATACAGATTGACTTTTACGCACGTTTACTGTATAAATAAGCCCTAAATCTTATGAAAGAATTTCCCACCCGTTATAACTGGTCAGGTATAGAGGAGAAGTGGATAAACAGATGGGAGAGTGGTAACTTTTTTCACGTTAAACCAGCGAAAGACAAGAAACCCTACTGTATTGTAATTCCTCCTCCTAATATCACTGGCTCCCTGCACATGGGGCATGCCCTGGACGAAACTATCCAGGATATCTTGGTAAGATTCAGGCGTATGCAGGGCTATGCCTCCCTGTGGATACCAGGGTGTGACCATGCAGGTATCGCTACCCAGAACGTAGTGGAAAGAGACCTGGCAAAAGAGGGGCTGAGAAAGGAGGACATTGGCAGAGACAAGTTCATAGAGAGAGTGTGGAAATGGAAAGGATTGCATGAAGAGAGGATAAAAGAGCAGTTAAAAAGG
This sequence comes from Caldisericota bacterium, assembly GCA_013152825.1. GTDB lineage: Bacteria > CAIJMQ01 > CAIJMQ01 > JAADFP01 > JAADFP01 > JAADFP01. Next base: position 23,660 of record JAADFP010000021.1, read on the forward strand.
CTGGGTGCTTCCTGCGACTGGCAAAGGTGGGCATTTACCCTGGATGAAAAAAGGGCCCGCGCAGTAAGAGAGGCCTTTGTAAAGTTATAC
>JAADFP010000022.1 GCA_013152825.1 Caldisericota bacterium
TATAAGGTGGGAAGCCAGGATGTACTGCAAGTCACTGTTTGGAATCACCCCGAATTGAGCATAGAGGCTACTGTCAACAATGAAGGGAATATTCAATTGCCTCTTCTGGGGGAAGTAAAAGTAGCTGGATTAACCGCGGAAGAAATCAGGAAACTGCTTACTGAGAAGTATCAAAAAGACTTTATTAAAGACCCCCAGATTTTTGTTTCGGTTAAAGAATACAATAGCCAGAAGGTAATGGTGCTTGGTGCAGTTAATAATCCGGGTGATTACGTGTTGAAGGGAGAAACCCGGTTATTAGAGATTCTTTCCCAGGCAGGCGGGGTGTCTTCTGAGGGGGGGAAAGCCAAAATAATAATAATGAGAAAACCGCAGGAAGGGAAGGAAAGTTCCCCTTTAACCATAAATCTTTACGATGTGCTGAGAAAAGGAAACTGGAAGGGTAATATTCTTCTGAAACCTGGAGATGTAATCTATGTAAGCGGGGAGGCAGTGCCCAGTGTGCATGTAATGGGAGAAGTAAAGAAACCCGGCTCCTATGCCTGGAAAGAAGATTTGACTGCTTTTGAAGCAGTACTCCTGGCCGGAGGCTTTGCAGAGGGTGCCTCCAGGAAAATTAAAGTTATCCGGGGTAAAGATGGCAAAGAGCAGAATATTATTATTAATGTGAAGGAGATACTCAGGGGGAATAAAGATAGCGATATTCCCCTCAAGCCCGGTGATATAATTTATGTTCCTGCCTCCTGGTTTTAAAGTTTAAAAATGGAAACTTTTGTAACACCTGACGAGTACCTCAAGGTACTTTTAAAGAGAAAATACTATTTTATTATTCCTGTCATAGTTGCCTTGATTCTCGGCTTTACCATTAATAAAATGCAGACGCCGTTATATAAGGCTACCTGCCGAATTCTTATAGAACCGCCTTTACCCAAGATTACTCTGGGAGAGGGAATCATAAGAAGCGGATACTATGATTATTATTACTTCCAGAATCAGACAGAGGTTATCCGTAGCATGAGCGTAGCTAAAAGGGCGGCTCAAATGCTTTATCCAGAGGCAAAAGGAGAGAAGCTGGCCAGGTTAGCTACAATGGTCAAGAATTCTGTAAGTGTAGCTCAGGCAGGAGAGAGGCAGCCAGGGATAGTATTTATTACTGCTTATAATTCCGATCCAAAGATGGCAGCAAAAATTGCCAATACCATAGCAGCAGCGTACGCAAAAGAGAATCTATATAGCAGGACAAAGAATTTCCAGGATACATACGCATTTCTTACCAATAAACTTTTTAAATTAAAGCAAGAATTAACGGATTCGCGCAGAAAGCTGGAAGAATTCAAAAGAAAGCGGAATGTTATCCTGGTGGGCAACATGGATATTGACATGGAGAAGCTTTCGGAGTTTAATGCCCAGCTTATCTCTACCAAGGCAGAGCGCTTGGGGCTGGAAGTTAAATTACAGGAGATAAAAAAGCTTTCGCCGGAAGAAAAACTTGTGGCAGCTTCTTCCTTCTTCCCGGATAATTCGGTAATTCAGGACCTGAAGACACAGCTTACCAACAAGAAGATAGAACTCGCCGGGCTTCTTCAGGTATACAAGGACAACTATCCGGAAGTAAAGCAGTTGAGGGAAGGAATTAAATTATTGGAAAAGATGCTGGAGGAAGAGATAAATAAGAGTGTAATTAACCTGGAAACTAATATCCGTGCTTTGCAGGCAAAAGAGGAGGCTCTCAATAAGGCTATAAAGGATTATCGAAAAGATGCTCAGGATTTTAGCGAGAAGCAGTCAGAGTATAATTTGCTGCAGCAGGAAGTGAAAACCAACGAAGAGATATATCTGCTACTTACAAAAAAACTGGCTGAGGCCGACATTTCCAAGGGGCTGGAAGAAAATAACGTGCGGGTGATTGACCAGGCCAGGATTCCTGGAGCACCAGTAAGGCCTAAAAAGACCATGAATCTACTTTTCTCCTTGGTGGTGGGTCTGGTACTGGGGGTGGGGTTGTCCTATGTTAGAGAGTATATGGATATAACCATAAGGGATTCTGAGGAAGTGGAGAAATACTTCCAGGTCCAGGTCCTGGGCAGGATTCCTAAAGTGAAAAGTATAAAAGATTTCTGGGAAAAGCAAAATAATAACAAAGATGGTGGTCATGAAGAAAAGAGCTAAGAGAAAATCAAAGGATGGGTATTACTACGGATACGGTGAGGGTGCTGTAGAGGAAGCATTCAGGACTTTGCGCACCAATTTTTTCTCTGCTATAAAGACTCCGGAAGGTAGTCTGAACACTTTTCTGGTAACCAGTCCTGCGCCTGGGGATGGGAAAACCAGTATTCTGCTTCTTCTGGGTAAGTACTGTGGAGAAGTAGGGAAAAAAGTTTTGCTTATTGATACAGATTTGCGAAAGCCTGCCTTGCATAGATACCTGAATATGTCCCCGGAAAGAGGAGTAGTAAAATTTCTTAGGGGAGAGATGAGTGTAGAAGAAGTAATTCACTCTACTCCTATGCCGAATGTTTCGGCTATTCCTTGTGAGGAAGCTACTTCCAATCCTGGGACACTTTTGACCACTCCTCGTTTTAAGGAGTTGCTCTCCTACGCTCAAAAGCATTACGACTTTGTTTTTCTGGACTCACCTCCTGTCCTCTTGGTCTCTGACCCCGGGATATTGGCTCAAGAGGTGGGCAGTGTTATTCTAATAGTTTCTCAGGGGCAAACTTCTCGTCGTGCTGGTATGCAGGTGAAAAACCACCTGGAGCGGCTTAATGCTAAAATAATAGGGGTAATATTAAACCGAGCGGAGAGAAGTGAGGGGGGATACTATTACTACCGGTACTATTCCTCTAAGAAAGAAGAGTAATCCGTATTTTTTCACCCCCACATCGAGATGCTTCTATCCCTATATAGAAAAGATACGAAGTATTTCATCTGAGGGGCGTTTGGCTTTCCTCCTACGATAATGAATCCAGTAATCTGTGAGAACGTGGTAAAGGATTATCCTTTACCCAGAACCTTTAAGGAGTTTTTACTTGCTCCCTTTAAAGAGAAATACATAAAAGCTCTAAAAGGGGTGAGTTTTGAAGTTGCCCAGGGCGAGATATTCGTACTGATAGGGCCAAACGGAGCAGGTAAGACTACCCTGTTCAAGATAATCGCTACTTTACTCCTTCCTGATAAAGGAAAAGTTACGGTAAATGGTTTCGACGTGCTCAAAGAAGAAAGCAAAGTGAGAAAGAGCATAGGATACGTGGTGAATGAGGAAAGAAGTTTTTACTGGAGACTCTCAGGGTGGGAGAATTTAAAGTTTTTTGCCGTGTTGAATAATCTTTCCGGGAAAGAGTTAAAAGAGAGAGTTAGCCAGGTAGTGGAGTTAACCGGGTTGGGAGATTGGATATCCCGTCCTGTGAAAGACTATTCTACCGGGCTAAGACAGCGGTTATCCTTAGCCAGGGGGCTTCTAGTTTCTCCTTCCCTGCTTATTCTCGATGAACCTACCCGCAGCCTTGATCCTATAATGGCAAAAGAACTAAGAAGATTTGTGAAAGAGAGAGTCTCACAAGATGGCTTGACCGTGCTTCTATCCACCCATAATTTAAATGAGGCAGAAGAAATGGGAGGAAGGATAGCCATTATAGATAAGGGGGTAATTAAGAAAATAGGAACAATAGAAGAAATAAAAAAAGATATAAACAGAAAGAAAAGATACTGCCTGGAATTTAGTGTCCCGGGAGGGCTTTCTTCCCTGGATATAACAGGATTTTCCCTGCTTGGAAGCGAAGGGGGGAAATACAGGGCGGAGATTCTTATTTCTGAAGAAAAGCTCAATGAACTTTTGCGGAAAATACTTGATAAAGGGGGAAAGATTTCTGAGGTAAGGGAGAAAGAGCTGACGCTTGAAGAGTCTTTCTCGCGGATTATTGGCAAGGATATGAGTAATGCTGATTAAAAAAGCTCTCTATTTCCTGAGAAGAGATTTTCTGGAAGCACTGAGTTACCGGTTCGCTTTCTTTTTGCAATTAGGGGGAGTATTCTTTTCCATTCTTACCTTCTTTTTCCTCTCCCAGCTCTTTGGTAAAAATATCCCTCTGCTTAAGCCCTATGGAGGGAATTATTTCTCTTTCGCTCTCATCGGCATTGCTTTCTCTACTTATCTGGGAGTGTCTCTGGGTAGTTTCTCTTCCAGTATTCGGAAAGAACAGATAATGGGCACCATAGAATCCATCCTGGTTACACAGACGCCTATCCCCATACTCATCCTATTTTCTTCTTTGTACAACTTTTTATTTTCTTCTCTCCATGTCATTTTATATATATTGATAGGGGTGTTTTTCTTTGGTGTTAACCTGGAAGTTAATTTTTCCGCTGCTTTTATTTTTCTTTTCTTGGCCGTTACTTCCTTTGCCAGTGTGGGGATAATCTCTGCTTCCTTTATTATGGTATTCAAAAAGGGAGATCCCTTTACCTGGGTGTTTTCCACGCTTAATGGACTATTAGGAGGAGTGGTATATCCGGTAAAGGTTCTTCCTCAGAGTCTGCAGAAAATAGCCTATTTCCTTCCCACTACCCACGTGCTGGAAGGGATGAGAATGGCTGTCCTAAAAGGATATTCTCTGAAAATGTTGGTGCCAGAATGGGGTTTTCTGGTGGTGTTCTCTCTGGTTATGCTCCCGCTAAGTATATATTTATTTGGGAAAGCAGTAAGAAAGGCCAAGAAAGATGGCACTCTTATCCAGTATTAATGATAAGTTGAGGAGGTAGTGTCTATTTCACATAGAATGGAATCCTGCGGACAAACTAATGACTCCTCAATGTGGATGACCTCCCGACTGCGGGCATTTATCTCCGGTAAATGCTATGTTCTTCTGTCTGTCTGTGTGATACTGTTCCTCTTTTTGTTTTACCCTTTTGTGTTTCTGGGAGAGAGCCTTCCTGTTCTAACTATTGTCCAGATTACCGATACCCAGATATCACTATCTGCTCCCTCTTCTTCTCCTCCACCTTTTATTTACTTGCATCTGGGTCCTTATCGCCGACACTGGCTCGACTTAAAGAATTCAGAAGAAATCCTGAAATACACCGTGAAATTTATAAACCAGATAAAGCCGGACGTAGTTGTACATACAGGCGACCTGACCCAGAATAGCAGCCAGGAGGAAATGAAAAAAGCAGCTGAAATACTCTCTTCTCTTAAATCTCCCTGGTATGTGCTTATGGGAGACCACGATTACGATGAGAATCAGGGCAAGTATTATTACCAGTTTTTCAAAAGCAGAAATAATCTTGCAGAGATTAATGGCTGGACCCTTATGACCTTTTCCATCTACCCTTCCGGAGAAGAGTGGCAATTTATGAAAGAGGGGTTGAAAAATGAAAATCCTACCATTCTCTTTACTCATAGGCTCATCTATGCTTCTCCCTTAACTAAAGGAATAGCAATGTTATTTCGTAAGGTTACCCTTCTTTCCCCCCAGTGGAAAAATTTTGCATATCGTATCCAGAATAATCCCCAGATTAAAATAGTGATAAGCGGGCATGCACATTCCAATTTCCTCTGGAGAAAAAAGGGGGTCTATTATATCACCACCTCTTCCTTGACCGAAGTGCCGCACCAGTTCCGGGTGATAAAAATATACCCGGAAAGTGTTGCTACCTATCTTTATACTGCGCGCACTTTTCAGGAGGTAAAGGAAGGCAAATGGAGGAAGGGAAAAATCAAAATTCTCCCTCTGCGTTGAAAGAAAAAATTTATGCTATTATTAATATATGCTGAAGGAAGTTATTAAGAGGGATGGGAGAATTGTTGAGTTTTCACCTGCCCGCATTGAGAGTGCTTTAAAAAAAGCGTTCGTATCCATAGAAAAAAGAGATGATGCACAGGCAATAAAAGGGCTACTTCAGAGAATTATCTTCTGCCTGCAACAAAAAGAAACTTCGAGAATCCACGTGGAAGAGATCCAGGATGTGGTAGAAGAGGTTCTGATGGAATCGGGGTTCAAAAAGATTGCCCGTGCCTATATTCTCTACCGGGAAAAGAGAAGGGAACTAAGGGAAGGCAAGGAAATCCTGGGAGTAAGAGATGACCTAAAGCTTTCCTTCAATGCCTTGCGGGTTTTACAAAAGAGGTATCTGAGGAAAGATGAAAAAGGGAAAATCGTGGAAACTCCTTCCCAGATGTTTGAAAGAGTAGCCAGAACAATAGCAGAAGCGGAAAAAGAGTATGGGGAAGATGTGGGGAAGCGGGAGAAAATTTTCTTTGAGCTCATGCGTAATTTAGAATTCCTTCCCAACTCTCCTACCCTTATGAATGCCGGTACTCCTCTGGGCCAGCTTTCTGCCTGTTTTGTGATACCGATAGAAGATTCCATGGAGGGGATATTCCGGGCCCTGCATCACATGGCTCTTATTCACCAATCAGGAGGCGGCACCGGGTTCTCCTTCTCTGCTCTGCGTCCCCGGGGAGATGTGGTGCAATCTACGGGTGGTATTGCCTCAGGGCCGGTCTCTTTTATGAAGATATTTGATACAGCCACCCAGGTAATAAAGCAGGGAGGCAGAAGAAGGGGAGCCAACATGGGAATCCTTTCCGTACACCATCCCGATATCCTTGAGTTCATAACCACGAAAGATACCCCGGGAGTCCTGGAAAACTTCAATATTTCCGTAGCTGTAACTGACCAATTCATGGAGGCGGTGAAACAGGATAAGGATTATCCTTTAGTAAATCCCCGTACCGGTAAGGAGGTGAGAAGGCTAAAGGCCAGGGAGGTAATTAACCTTATTTCTTACCATGCCTGGAAAAACGGGGACCCGGGAGTAGTGTGGATAGACGAGATAAACCGCTACAATCCCACTCCCCACCTGGGAAGAATAGAGGCTACCAATCCCTGTGCAGAACAACCCTTGCTTCCCTACGAGTCGTGCAACCTGGGCTCTATAAATCTTTCTCGCCTGTGTAAAGAGGGAAAGATAGACTGGGAAAGGATGGAGCAGGTTGTGGAAATAGCAGTGAGGTTTTTGGACGATGTAATCGAGGTAAATAAATTTCCCATACCTGAGGTGGGAAAAATGACCCGTGCTAACCGAAAAATAGGGCTGGGAGTTATGGGCTTTGCCGATTTACTCATAAAACTAAATATCCCCTACAATACCGAGGAGGCAGAAAAGATAGCGGGTGAGATTATGCATTTTATACACAAGATAGCAGTACGCACTTCAGCAAAACTTGCAGAGAAAAGGGGGAATTTTCCCAGCTTCCCCGGCAGTATCTGGAATAAGAAAGGATTTAAGTATATGAGGAATGCTACCTTAACTACCATAGCTCCTACTGGCACGCTTTCCATAATTGCAGGAACTACCAGTGGAATTGAGCCTCTTTTTGCTATTGCTTATACCCGGGAAGTAATGGAGGGCAGTAAATTACTGGAGGTAAACCAGGATTTTTTGCATATAGCCAGGGAAAAAGGCTTTTATTCCCGGGAAATCATAGAGGAAGCTTCCCGCACAGGCAGTTTAAAAAATATAAAAGGCATTCCTGAGAGTGTTAAAAAATTATTTGTTACTTCTTTTGATATTCCGCCTGCCTGGCATATAAGAATTCAGGCAGCATTCCAGAAACATACGGATAATGCTGTCTCTAAAACAATAAATTTCCCCCAGGAAGCAACTCCCGCTGAAATCAGGGAATCGTTCTATCTTGCCTACAAGCGAAAATGCAGGGGATTGACGGTTTACCGGTATGGGTCAAAGAAAACCCAGGTTCTTTACCGGGGTGCTCCCCTGGAAAGGGACTTCCTACGAGTAGGGCCCGAGTTTACGGGCGAGTGCAGGGTGTGCGAAGTTTAGGAGAGAGGGATTTTTATAAGAAAAAAGGGAGAGAAGCCTCTCTCCCTTTTTTTTACTGATAGTAGCGGGGCCTGGATTTGAACCAGGGACCTGTGGGTTATGAGCCCACCGAGCTACCGGACTGCTCCACCCCGCGATCTGTACATATTATATCACAGATTTAGATTTTTTTTACCAGCGGATGCTTCTCTTCTGTAAACTGGTAATAGATAAAATAATGGCAAAGATAACACTTCCCACCAGCACTATAACCGCTCCGGAAGGAGCATCTACAAGATAAGAAACAAAGAGCCCCCCTATTACTGTTGCTTCTCCTATAATCAATGAGTTTATCAACAGTCGCCGGAAGGAGCGAGAGAAAAGTTTTGCGGTAATGGGCGGAATTATCAGGATAGCACTTACCAGGACAATGCCCAGTAGTTTCAAGCCTAAAACAATAGTTACAGCCAGGAATATATAGAAGAAAAATTCCAGAATCTCCACCTTTAAACCCTGCAGGTAGGCTTCCTCCCTATCCAGAATGATCAGAGTAATGGAACGACGGAATACAAGCAGGAAGAATATCACCAGTATTCCGAAAATCACAGTTACCAGAATATCTTCCCAGGAAAGGGAAAGGATGTTGCCGAAGAGAAAACTCACCAGTTCAGGCTGGTACCCCCTTTTTAAACTGATGATGAGAATTCCCAGAGCCATACCAAAAGTGAAAATGAGACCGATAATTGCATCAGTAGGAATGGAAGTCTTTCGTTCCAGAAAGTATATGCCGGAAGTGAAGATCACGGCGGTTAAAAGTGCCAGCCAGAGAGGGTTTATGCCCAGGACTACTCCGATGGCAATTCCCGCCAGAGAAGCATGGGCAATGCCGTCACCGAAGAAAGATAGCCTCTTGAGAATAACGAATACCCCGTATAGAGAAAGCAGGAAGGCAGAAATGGCCCCTCCCAGTAATGCTTTTTGCATAAAGGGCAGGGTAAGTATTCCTCCTATTTCCATGTTCTAAATCCTGTGCCCGTAGAGGATGCTCTCTT